>NZ_JBAGKV010000030.1:0-75211 GCF_037049705.1 Janthinobacterium sp. LPB2021202312-11-4
AAGCGTAAACGGCAAAAAGATGTCGGCCCGTCACACAAAAACGGTGACACCGGTTAACGACAACACGCCAAAAACGGCGGCGTTGCCATCCAAACAAAAGAAAAGACGCGAAGAGAATGAAGAGTATTTGAAGAATAAGAACGTGAAGGCGTTTCTGGATGCTATTGCCGAATCCGAAGGCGGTAACTATCACGCGAAATATGGTTATGGCTGGGCGAAGGGTTTTCAAACTGGAATATGGACTTTCACTGATGAGTCCACCCATCCGGGTGCAGGTTACGGCGACTCAATTACCGCATCGGGCAGGTATCAAATTAACATTGTTACTTGGCGCGAGTATGCCGAAAAGATGGGGCTCACAGACTTTTCGCCTCATACGCAAGACCTTATGGCGGTAGACATTCTGCGCACCCTCGGTGTAATCGACGAGATCAAGGCCGGCGACATCCCGGGCGCAATGCCGAAGGTGGCAACAAGATGGGCGGCACTTCCCGAAGGTCCCGGTAAGGCTAATCACTATCCACCGCAACCGTATGTCAAGTATTCAACGTTTTTGGCGAGTTACAAATCGGCTGGAGGGACTGTCAAATGAAAGCTTCGATCCTCGCGCTCGTAGCACTTTATTGCGTTGGAACCAGCGCAGTTTTTGCGGATGGCTCGCAAGCCGTGAACGACATACGCGGGCCGGCCGGCATAGCCGTCGACGAGCCATTGGTTCAGGCTAGGACCAAGCTCGTCAAACAAGGGTGGAAGCCTACACGGATGCATGCCAAAGGCTATGAATATAGCGGCACGGAGCGGGAGCTGGCTGCACGCAAGTTCTTTGAGGTCGATGTCTGCTCTTTTGATAGCTCGCGCTGCATCTTGTTCTACTCAAAGAGCGGCAACTGCCTGCGCGTCGACACCATTGGGGAGCAGTTCAATAACATCATAGTTACGCGATGGGCCAATGAGTGTCCCGACGCGCCTCCAAAACCAAGCAAGGGCGACATGGAATAGAGATCCAAAATCTGCCCCCTTTTTTACAGTCCCCTTTTTTACAAATCTGACTGATACAGCAAGGTCATATGGAAAATGAAAATAGTAATTGTCGCCATCTTGGGGATTTTATCGTCAATTCAAACATCACTATCATTCGCCGACAATATCAATGGGAAAAACCTCTATTTACAGAGGTGTGTCATGTGCCACGGCACAGATCTCAAAGCAACTGGACCATTAGCTAATAAAAGCAATCCACCCACCCCCGACCTCACAACATCCGCCTTCAAAAAAAGACTAAATGATTATCCGGGCGTTATTGTCTCATCGATAATACTTCGCCCAAATGGAGACTTGATTCC
Source organism: Janthinobacterium sp. LPB2021202312-11-4 (assembly GCF_037049705.1). Taxonomy (NCBI): domain Bacteria; kingdom Pseudomonadati; phylum Pseudomonadota; class Betaproteobacteria; order Burkholderiales; family Oxalobacteraceae; genus Janthinobacterium; species Janthinobacterium sp. LPB2021202312-11-4. The sequence continues at coordinate 1,344 of NZ_JBAGKV010000030.1, forward strand.
AAAAACTTTGCGCGAGAACGGCGTAAAGTTAGCACCGCACTCTTGGGGAATTCAGGATTTGCGCGATTTAAATCAATATATGAATGGCTTGATTTCAAAAAACCGATAATTTTTAGATTAAAGTAAAAATAAGGTAGCGAAAAGGTGACGGATTTATTTATACAAAATAGATCTATCACTTTTTTTGCGTCAAATTTAGGGTTGTGATTGATAAGCCAAAATCGCCTTCGCCAACTGCATCTCATCTACCGAATTTTCTGATCGAAAGTCTCCGAGCAACGACAATGCGGCTTCCAGATGTGCTCCGAGGATACCGCCGTCGCTTGCAACGAATGCAGCAGCATCGTCTCGTGCATCAACGATCTTCTGATCTTGTTTTTTACGACTGTTTCGCGTGCTTGCTTCGCTATCATCGGTGAGCGACGTAGGGAAAAAAGTCACTTCAACCGAAGTCGTAAAAATAGCCCCAAAAGTTGTTACTTTCAGAGCCCCATCCCCTGCGTAGGCTGACAGGCTATACGAAAAACCGAGCAAAACAATCAAACCCATAAACTTTCGCACTTAAGCACTCCCTGCATTAACCGCCCCTCGTGGAATGAACACAAAGGTGACGAATTTATTTACGAATCCATAAAAATAGCTCTATCACCTTTTTTTGCGGTATTGATTTCAAAGATAACTCAGGCCTTAGTCGACTGCGTGAAGGCCCAGCCAAAGGCGACAGCGGCAATAATCGGACGTATTAACTCCGTTGCTCGAGCTTGTCCGGTAAACACTTGTAGTCCAAAGGTTACGAGTACTGCTACCGCAGCAAAAATACCCAGTAGCGAAATCCAGCGGAAATATCTTGGAAACATCGAGTTACTCCCTTGAAAAGGGCGCGATCATAATCGCAACTGGCCACCAGTTCAAGCTCTACGGCCTGCCTAGACAACCCGAAAAAGCAGGCGGCTTTCTATAAGGCATTGCACTCAGAAGTGTTCGCACCAGCCAAAATACACATAGTCACCTTCAAAAAGACAAAGTTTTTTCTACGGCCATCTTGGTATTCGTCGATTACCCAGTGCAAAAAGGTGACGGATCTATTTAAGGCATGAACCGTTTAAAATAAATCCGTCACCTTTCTACTGTCACCTTTCTACTTTACGCATTCCCAGCATGCAAACTATTCATCGTCTTCATCGTCGTCATCATCATCATCACTCGATGAGATAGCCCCGCTGCTCTCTTCTATGTATGACTGGCAACCTTCATTAAAAGATTCGGATGGTGTAGTGCAAGATGACTCATCGTCCACGCCGTTCTGCTCAGCCCAGTCATACCCCGCCTGATGCCCTGAGCAATCGCCAAGACATTGATTACCATCAAACGTGGCGGCCGAAACAACTGTGGTACCAATTATCGATACCAGCAGAGCCATTGCAGATAACGCCTTCATAGTAAACCTCTTTATGGGTTTCCAAATACTACTGCATACCTTAGCCTAATATCGCCATACACTCACACAAGCGATGACCCATAGAATGTGATGGAGATATTTAACGGCAAGCCTTCCAAAACATACTTTCACTTTTCTATAACCTTGACAAGCTACTTCCCATCACGGGGCTTGGTTCCGTATTGCCCGGTGTACGGATTCACATTCCCCTTCGTGCTGTAATTATTGTTCCTGGTGGCATCAGGGTTTGTAGCGTGCGACGGTTGAACATATGTACCATTACTTCGAGTATATCCGCTAACAGTATGATCAGAACGACTTCCTGAGGAATAACTAGATTTGTATGAAGAATGCCCAACGAAACTGCTTCCACGGGCATAAACACTCCCTGAAAGGGCTACTGTTACCGCAACAATCGTTATAAGAAAAATCTTTTTCATGAAAAACTCCCTTTTCGCGCCAATAATGGCTCAACGATAGCATCATCGATGCTAGGTTCTGTACGAAATCCGCCGAAACCAATTTGAGTTCCATAGCCGTTGAGATTCAGTAAAGTCCGCGACTATCAAAGGCAGGAGCCCACGATGGCCAAACGGTACGAACTCCCCGACGCAGCCTGGGATTTGGTTGCGGATATCTTCGACGAACCGCGCCGTAGCGGACGCCCGAGAACAGATGATCGCTTGATGCTCAACGGTGTGCTTTGGGTGCTCTGTTCGGGCGCCGCTTGGCGCGACATGCCCGAGCGTTTCGGCCCCTGGTCCACGGTATATCAGCCCTTTCGTGATTGGCGCAATCGCGGGGCGTTTGACCAGATGCTCAAGCGGCTTCACATCAAGCTCAACGAGCAAGGGTTAATCGATCTGGAGACCTGGATGATTGACTCCACCGCAGTACGAGCAACCCGGGCCTCTTCTGGTGCCGGGAAAAAAGGGGGCCTGAAGAACCGCAAGACCACGCGCTCGGGCGCAGCCGGGGCGGCCTGACCACCAAGATCCACATGCTCTGCGATGCCAACGGTGTCCCGCTGAAGTTCTTATTATCGGGCGGACAAGCAAGCGATATTGCTTACGCCCAGCCGTTGCTCGATGAAGCGTACATACCCAGCTTGCGCGGGCGCCCTCGCAAACGCTGCCGATGGTTGCTGGCGGACAAAGGCTATGACGCAGAAGCGTTGCGTCGGTACTGCGACCGGTATCGGATGCAGCCGGTGATTCCTCTGCGCAGCATGAAACGTAAACCTAAGCCGGGGTTGCCGAGGCTGTTTGACCGTCCCAAGTACCGGCAGCGCAATATCATCGAGCGTATATTTGGCTGGCTGAAGGAGAATCGCCGCATCGTGACGCGCTTCGACAAACTCGCGAAAAGTTATGCGGCGATGGTTTCTCTGGCCTGTGCTATGCGGTGTTTACGACATTACTTTTCGTACAGAGCCTAGTAGGATCATCCGCAGGCAAATTTACACGGACGGTTAAATTTTATGCGTTCTTCACCCACGGACGGGCCTTCCCCAGCGAATGCGCGCCCCATACCACGCCTCTCCCCACACCGTCCGAACATTTCATAACGCCTCTATGGGCAGGTCGCATCGTCGAATTCAGCGACAGCTTGCCAGCGCGCCATTTGAAACCTTGAAAAGGACTTCCCGTGAGTGGCAAACCTGCTGCCCGAGCAACAGTCCCACCAATTGCCCCTCGGCAGGGACACGGCACGATTCCGATTGCCAGCGGCTCCCCCAACGTGAACTTCGATGGCCTCGCTGCCGCCCGAATGACCGACAAACCCGCCTGCGGCAGCCCCATCACCGGCGCTGTCAGCGCCACTGACTTCCCTCCAAGCAACCGTACATGCCTTATGAGGATGTCGTAACCACTTACAAGAAATTTGGTGGAACCACGAAATGAAACTAAACAACACTGCTTTCGTCATTCTTTGCGGCGTTAGCGTTTTTGCAAACGCAACGGACGTACCTATTACGAAAGGAATACCATTTTTAAGCGCAAGAAAAGCATTGATTAAACATGGCTGGAAGCCAAATTTAACGGACTACATTGACCCCAGCGGAACCATGAGACTACTGAAAGATATAGGAGTTAATGAAGTCGAAAGATGCACCGAGGGATTCCCATATTGCGAGTTTAATTACAAAAAGAACAACGTATGCCTTGGCATCACAACGACTGGCGAAGACGTGAAAGACTTGATAATCGAGGCATGGGATTTCAAGTGTCCCGAGCCATATTAGGGCAAAAAGGTGACGGATCTATTTAGAAAATTTACCTTTAAATAGATCCATCACCTTTTGACAACAAAAAAGGGCCCACCTTTCGGTGAGCCCTTCTAGACCGCCCAGCAGAGCGGATTTTGTTTGGTAGGCGCGATTGGACTCGAACCAACGACCCCCACCATGTCAAGGTGGTGCTCTAACCAACTGAGCTACGTGCCTGCTGTGAGGCGGCATTCTACGGAATTCCGGAGGGGTGTCAACACCTTTTTTCGAGCTAACCCTATGAATATGCAAAATATTTAATTTCGCTGCTGCGACGCAGATTTTCCGGTGGCTGGCGGCGGTTTTTTAAGTCGGGTAGGATCGGCGCACTCGTAAAATATATTAAACAGAGGCAGCAGGATGGCGAACACTCCTTACCCAGAGTCCTATTACGCCGCATCGGCCAATGCGGTTCCACCGCGCCCGGCGTTGCAGGATGACGTTGAGACTGATGTCTGTGTGATCGGCGCCGGTTATACCGGGTTGTCTTCTGCCCTGTTTCTGCTGGAGAACGGTTTTCGCGTAACGGTGCTTGAGGCTGCCAAGGTCGGGTTTGGCGCGTCGGGGCGTAATGGCGGGCAGATCGTTAACAGTTATAGCCGTGACATTGACGTGATCGAACGCAGTGTCGGCCCCAAGCAGGCTCAGTTGCTGGGGCAGATGGCGTTTGAGGGCGGGCGGATCATTCGTGAGCGGGTCGCCAAATATAATATCCAGTGCGACTTGAAGGACGGCGGTGTGTTCGCGGCCATCACGGCCAAGCAGATGGGTCATCTGGAATCGCAGAAGCGTTTGTGGGAACGGTTTGGTCATACGCAGCTTGAGCTGCTGGATCAAAAGCGCATCCGTGACGTGGTGGCATGCGATCAATACGTCGGCGGCATGCTCGACATGAGCGGCGGGCACATTCATCCGTTGAACCTGGCGCTGGGTGAAGCAGCGGCCGTGGAGTCGTTGGGCGGCACTATTTATGAGCAGTCGCCGGCGGTGCGCATTGAGCGCGGGGCGAACCCGGTGGTGCATACGCTACAGGGGAAGGTCCGAGCCAAGTTCATCATCGTGGCCGGCAACGCTTACCTCGGTAACCTGGTGCCAGAGTTGGCGGCGAAGTCGATGCCGTGCGGGACTCAGGTGATCACCACTGAACCCTTGGGCGATACGCTGGCCAAGAGTCTGTTGCCACAGGATTACTGTGTTGAGGACTGCAATTATTTGCTCGATTACTACCGACTGACCGGGGACAAGCGTTTGGTTTTCGGCGGCGGCGTGGTGTATGGCGCCCGGGACCCGGCGAATATCGAGGCGATTATCCGGCCGAAGATGCTCAAGGCGTTTCCGCAGTTGAAGGACGTGAAAATTGATTACGCCTGGACCGGAAATTTCCTGCTGACGTTGTCGCGTCTTCCGCAGGTCGGGCGGTTGGGCGACAACATTTACTATTCCCAGGGCTGCAGCGGGCACGGTGTGACGTACACGCACTTGGCGGGCAAGGTATTAGCCGAGGCGTTGCGCGGGCAGGCGGAGCGGTTTGATGCGTTTGCGGATTTGCCGCATTACCCGTTCCCGGGCGGGCAATTGTTGCGCACGCCGTTTGCGGCGTTGGGGGCTTGGTATTACGGGTTGCGGGATAAGTTCGGGTACTAAGCCACACCGCAATCCCTTGTAGGAGCGAAGCTTGCTCGCGAAGGGGGCCGTGTCAGTCGACATTGATGTTGCCTGACATGCCGTCTTCGCGAGCAAGCTTCGCTCCTACAGGGGTGGTGTTTTAGTCGACATCTTTATTAACTGACTGACCGCTTTCGCGAGCAAGCTCGCTCCCACATTTTGTTTTGGGTTTTGCCTGTTAATCGGGGAAGTCCGCGCCTTCGCTGACGTTCGCCCAGCCTTCAAAATCCTTGCGCAGGGCTTCGATTTTGCCGCGGCCACCGGCCAGTGCGGCTTTGCCCAGCAGCAGACGCAACGGTGGATGCTCAGCCTCGACCGCATCCACAATCGCCACCGCTGCCCGCACCGGATCACCTGGTTGCTTGCCGTTGTAGCCGCGGATCATGTCCATGCGCTTGCCTGCCGTCTCGTCGTAGTCGCTGATGGTCCGGCTCGCCTCATTGGCCGAGCGCCCCGCCCAATCGGTGCGGAAACCGCTGGGCTCGACGATCAGCACTTTGATGCCCAGCGGCGCGACTTCCTGGGCCAGGGATTCAGAAATCCCTTCCACCGCAAACTTGGTCGCGTGATAGAAACTCACCGCCGGGAACGCCACGATCCCGCCGACCGACGAGATGTTCACCACGGTCCCGCTGCGCTGTTGGCGCATGCCCGGCAGTACCGCGCGGGTCATCTCGACGAGGCCCCAGACGTTGATGTCCATCATCTTGCGCGCTTCATTCAGGTCGCTTTCTTCGAATGAGCCGAAGTAACCAATCCCCGCGTTGTTCACCAGCACGTCGATACGGCCGAAACGCGCCTGGGCGGCTTTCACAGCCGCGTCGATCTGCGCCGGGTCGGTCACGTCCAGTTTCAAGACCAGTGCAAGGTCTTCGTGACCTTTGACGATGTCTTCGACCTGCGCCGGGTTGCGCGCCGTGACCACGGTCGGGTAGCCGAGGCTGAGGGTGTGCAAGGCCAGTTGGCGGCCGAAACCGGTTGAACAGCCGGTGATGAACCAGACCGGTTTTGTAGTCGATGCAGTCATGCGGATCTTCCTCCAGAGAGCTGCCCGCCCGTGCGAGCCATGGGGCTGAGTATGGACACGCCTGGCTTTGCTAAAAAGGGCCATAATCTGCAAGCCCTTTTCGGAAAAACCACACAATGAAAGATCCGGATTTTCAACAGTTGCGGCTGTTTATGCAGGTTGCTCAGGCCAAAAGCTTCACCAACGCTGCCGATGTCACGGGGCTGTCGGTGTCCACGGTCAGTCATGCCGTGCGCGAACTGGAGAAACAGTTGGGCCTGAGGCTGCTGAACCGCACCACCCGCAGCGTGCATGTCACTGAAGCAGGCGAACAGTTGATCAGCAAGATCGCACCGCTGCTGGAAGACTTGGGGCTGGCCTTGAGCAGCGCCTCGGCGGCGGGTGATGAGGTGGCGGGAACGCTGCGTTTGAGCGTGCCCTCCAGCGCCAGCCGCTTGATCCTGCAACCGCTGCTGCGCGAGTTTCTGCTGGCGCATCCGGGTATCAATCTGGAAGTGGCGGTGGACAACAGCCTGATCGATATCGTCACCCAGGGTTTCGACGCCGGCATTCGCTACGACGATGTGCTGGCCGAAGACATGGTGGTGGTGCCGATTCTGCCGGACATGCGTTTTGTGGTGGTGGCCTCCCCCGAGTACTTGGCAGGTAGGACGCTGCCGCAGCAGCCGCAGGATTTGTTGCAGCATGAATGCCTGAATTATCGCAGCGCCGCGTCAGGCGCCCTGCCCCGCTGGGACTTTGAGAAGGACGGCAAGCACACGCGGATTGCGGTCAAGGGGCGGCTGGCAACCAATGACAGTGATTTGTTGTTGCGGGCGGCGCTGGATGGGTTTGGGTTTGCGTATTTGTCCCATGCACCGATTGCGGAACATGTGGACAGTGGGGCGCTGGTGTCAGTGCTGGAGGATTGGGTGCCGACGAGCACGTTGTATCTGTATTACTTTGAGCGCAATAACACACCGAAGAAGTTGCGGGCGTTTATTGATTTCTTGAAGGCGCAGCCCGAAACAAATTAATCCCAAACACCACAAATCCCCTGTGGGAGCGGGCTTGCTCGCGAAAGCGGTGTGTCAGGTGACATTGGTATCGACTGACACGGCCTCTTCGCAGGCAAGCCTCGCTCCTACAAGGATCAGAGGCGATCCCGGGGGATTCCGCTACGGATTCGCAGGATGTCGGCGAGTACGGCAAGGGCTATTTCCGCCGGGGTCTTGCTACCCAGGTTCAGGCCAATCGGCGCATGAATCCGCGCCAACTCGGCATCCCCTAACCCGCCAATCCTGCGCAACCGCTCAAAGCGCTTCTGTGACGTTTGCATCGAGCCCATCACGCCGATGTAAAACGCATCGGTGCGCACGGCCTCCATCATCGCCAAGTCATCAATGCGCGGATCGTGGGTCAACGCCACCACAGCGGTGTCGCTGTGACAGCCGCCGTCGGCAATAAACACCGACGGCAACTGGCGGCGAATTTCGACACCCGCCAGCACCACACCTTCCAGCACTTCATCCCGGGGATCGCAAAGGATCACCTCGAAACCCAGGCCCACCGCAAACTCCGCACAGGCCTGGGCGACGCTGGAATACCCGGCCAGCAACAACCGCTGAGCCGCGCCGATCCGCACGCGCACCCGGTCGATCTCACGTTCGATGCGCACACCCTGTTCGCCGTCGGCAAAGACACTGCGCGCGCCGCTGGCCAGATCGACTTCGCGGATCAAGCGGCGCTGACCCAACAACGCCGACTCCAGCTCACGCAGATGCGCCTGAACCTCACACTCAGGCTCAAGCTTCTCCACCAGCACATCGAGCACGCCGCCACAGGGCAAACTCACCCGGGAACGCGGGTCATCGCCTTCGCCATACCGCACGACGCTGACCGCCTCTTCAAACGCGCCTTCAGCCACGCGCTCAAGAAAATCCTCCTCGACGCAGCCACCCGACAGCGAGCCGATCCACTGCCCGTCCACGTTCACCGCCAGCAACGAACCCGGCGCACGGGGCGCCGAGCCGTAGGTCGCGAGCACCGTGCACAGCCAAACACGCTGCCCGGCCGTCGACCATTCCAGCGCCCGGCGAATGACTTGCAGATCCAGATGCTGCATATCAGCGCGCCTTGTGCTCGGCTGCCGGCGCTTCTGCCTGCAACTTCTGCACATCGCTGACCGCCAGTTCCGCCGACTGCCCACCCCAACCTTGGCGTAAGTAATTCAACAGATCAGTCAGTTGCTCGTGACTGAGTTTGTCGGCAAACCCCGGCATCGGTTGCATGCGCTCGAACCCGGAAAATTTCTGCTCGCCGATCCCGTCCTCGATCACCCGCAGCAAATTGCGCGGATCTTCCAGGCGCAATGTGGTGTTGCCGCGCATGGCCACCGCGATGTGCGGCTTGCCCTCGCCGTTCGGCGCGTGGCAACCGGCGCAGACGTTGAGGTAATCCTGGCGACCGCGCTGGGCACTTGGGCTCATTTGCTCCAGCGCCACTTCGGTCAACACCTTCGCCGCCGGGGCTGGATCACCCAGGAGGTAAGTCGCCATCGCCGCCAGGTCCGGGTCGCTGAGGCCTTGGGTGCTGTTGTGGAACACCGGGAACATCTCGTTGAACATTGTGCCCTGGGCGCTCATCCCGTGTTTAAGGAAGGTGCTCAGGTCCTGATGATTCCAGCCCCGCGCGGCCAGGTCATTGGCCAACAGGCTTGGCGCCAGGTAGCCGTTGAGCAGGCCGCCGGTCAGGCGTTTGTCCTGCTGCATCGCGCCGGGCAAACCCCGTGGAGTGTGGCATTCGCCGCAGTGGCCGAGCACTTCGACCATGTACTCGCCGCGCTTGAACGTTTCGCTTTTGCCTTCGGTCGGCGCAAGTTTCACGTCCTTGCCGTAGAGCATGTTCCAGCCCATCAAACCCAGGCGCACATTGAACGGGAAGCTCAGGCGGGTGACCGGTGCGGCGCGTTCGATGGGCTCGACGGTTTTCAGGTACGCGTGGATCGCGTCCGAATCTTCGCGAGGCATCAAGTGGTACGAGGTGTAAGGCATCGCCGGGTACAGGTTTGCGCCATCGCGACGCTTGCCCTCGGTGAGCGCGGCGAAGAATTCGTCATCGTTGTACAAACCGATGCCGTGCTCTTTGCTCGGGGTGATGTTGGTGCCGTAGATCGTGCCGAACGGCGAGACAATGGGCAGGCCGCCAGCAAACGGCGCGCTACCCGGTGCGGTGTGGCAGGCCATGCAGTCAGCGGCGCGTGCGAGGTATTCGCCGCGCTTGACCTGATCATCCGCGTGGGCCAATAACACCGGCGCAGCCAGACCGACCGCCAATGCCAGGCGGGAAAGTAGAGTCTTCATGCTTAACCCTCCTTGACCAGGCCGAGATCGGTCAGCACGTTGCGCGTCGCGCTGTAGTAACGCACGTAGCCAGTGCAGCGGCAGATGTGGTGGCCGAGGCTGTCTTCAATGACTTTTTCCAGCTGACTTTTAACGATCGGCTGACGCTGCAACTTCTCAACCAGCACAGTCGCGGCATTCACAAAACCCGGTGCGCAGTAGCTGCACTGGAAGGCGAACTCATCGACGAAGTGCTGCTGGATCGGGTTCAGTTCGGTGACCTTGCCCTGCTCATCGCGTGTCGCGTGGCCTTCGATGGTCCGCACTTTCTTGCCTTCGAAGTAATGCGCGCCGGTGATGCAGGTGCGCACTTCTTCGCTGGTGCCGTCCGGGTTGTCGACGATCACCACGCAGGCGTGGCAGATGCCCTGGCCGCAGCCGAGGCGCGAGCCGGTGAGGTTTTTGTATTCGTGCAGGTAATCGATCATCGGCAGGTCATCAGGGATGTCCACCGGGCCGACGGATTGACCGTTGAGGGTCAGTTGAAACGGACGGTTAGCCATTGAGGGCCTCCTTGATGCGGGCGGAAGTGATAGGCAGGTCGCGGACCCGTTTGCCGATGGCGTGGGCCACGGCGTTACCGATGGCGCCGACAATCGGGATCATCACCACTTCGGCAATGCCCTTGGACGGGTCGCTTGGCGACAGCGGCGGCAGGATCTCCGCCGTCTGGTTCCAGACCGCCACGTGCCGGGCCATCGGCAAGCGGTAACGGTTGAAGTTCCAGTCACCCTCCCCCGGCCCGCCTTCGTACAGCGGCATCTCTTCCATCAACGCATGACCGATGCCCATGGCGATCCCGCCTTCGAGCTGGCCCCTGACCAGTTCCTCCACCAGCACCCGACCACACTCGACCCACGAGTGATGGTTGAGCACTTGCACTTCGGCCGACCCCTTGTTCACTTTCAATTCCACCAGCGTCGCGACCGGGCTGTAGTAAGTCACCGACGCGTTGTTCAACTGGGTGTCCGGGTAGTGGACGTTCTGACGATCCAGCAAGTGGAAACCGGCGCTGGTCATCTGCGCTTTCTTCGCGTTCGGGGCTCCGTCGCCGTACTTCACGGCGAGACCGTCGAGCGGCAGGCGTTCACGCACACCGTCGATGCTGAACTCGGCCTCGGCCCAGCTCCAGCGGTTGAAGCCGTGCACGGTCGCGCCAGTGACCAGGCCTTTTTCGTGGGCGTGTTTCGCCAGTTGCTCAAAGCTCAGGGGCTGCATGCCGTTGGCGGTGAGTTTGCCGTCGACCCAATGCGCATCTTCGCGGCGCACCACGTAAGGGTTGGCCTGGCCGCCGTAAGGCCCCTGGCCCCAGATCTGCAACGCCGCCGGCCACAAGCCGTGGTTGAACAGCACGCGGGAGGCTTCACGGGTGGCGTGACTGAAATAGTAGGCGGAGTTGGTCGCCGACGAGGCCGAGGCCAACTTGCCGACCCAGCGCGGATTGCGCAGAAAACCGTCCTGTTCAGCCTGGCTCATGATGTACGGGTTGCCGCCGGTGATCAGTTGCAACTCTTTCCATTCGGTTTCGCCGGTCTTCACTTCGGTGGCCGGGATGCCGATGAAATCCGCCACCACCAAGGCTTGCGAGGTGGACATGCCGGTGCCGATTTCGATGCCGATATGGCGCAGGGTCACGTGGCCTTCGGCGGTGAATTCGATGCTCGCCATCGGCGCTTCGGAACCAGTGCCGAAGTCTTTCTGGCAGATGGCGAAACCGACGCCGTACCAGTTGTCCGGGTCGGCGGCTTCGCGCTTGAGCTTGATCAGGTCGCGGTTTTTCCAGACTTCGTGAACAGCCGCTTTGTCGAGAATTTCATGCAAGCGCAACGCACCGGCCGGCACCGCGCCCTGGGTGTTTTTCATGCCCGAGAGCATGGCGTTTTTCTTGCGCAGGTCGATGGCGTCGATGCCGAGGCGACCGGCGATTTCGTCGACCATCATTTCGGTCGAGGCCATGCTTTGCAGGGTGCCGTAACCGCGCATCGAACCCGCTTCAACGGCGCGGGAATGGTAGGCCGTGACCTGCAAATCGTTCTGCGGCATGTAGTAGATCGACTGCGCCGCCGTGGCGCCAACCGCTGCCACCGATGGGCTGTAGTTGATCCGCCCACCGCCATCGACGCTCATCTCGGCGCGGAAAATCTTGAAGCTGTGATCGTTCTTGTCCACGGCCAATTGGTAGCGGATGTCGAACGGGTGACGCTTGATGCCGCTCTGGAATTGCTCGTAACGGTCGTTGGCCAGACGCACGGGAACACCAGCACCGTACAACGCAGCGAGGGCGGCGTAGTAGACGAAGATGTTGTGGTCCTTGGAACCGTAACCGACGGTGTAGCCAGGGTGCATGTTCAGGTTGGCCAGGCCGAAACGCGACGGCGCGATCATCTTCGCGGTTTCGGTGGCGGCTTCCAGCGGGCACTGGGTGGCGACGACAAAGTGCAAGGTCTTGGTCGCCGGGTCGTACCAGCCGTTGCCGTTGTCCGGCTCCATCGCGGCGGGTTCGATCGACGGGGTTTTGTAGCGCTCGTCGAACACCAGCCAGTTGTCCGGCGGGCTGTCGATTTGCTGCTTCATGCGGTCGGCGTAGAACAAACCGCGCTCGGTCAGGTTGCCGTGCAGGTCCGGTTGGGAATTCCACACCGGGCGACGGTTTTTTAGCATCGGGAACAGGATCGAATCCTTGAGGCTGGCGAATTCGTCTTCGTCCGCCGAGGTCGCGCCGCCGACGCGCACGTAGCGGAAGCTGCCATACGGATCGCCTTCGTAGAACGGCGCCTGGGCACCGTAACGAATGGCTTTGTCGTTGAATTTGAGTTTGGCCTTGGCCTGGCGGAAACGCTCGAAGTCGTTCCAGATCAGGATCGCCACCGGGTGGCCGATGAACATCGGCACCTTGCCTTCCGGCAGCAACGGATCGGGCGCGTGCTCTTCCGGGAAGACGATGCCGTCCTTGTCCAGGTCGGCGGCGGTGACGATGCGGTCGGGCTGCAACTCGGCACCGAGCCACGCCAGGTCGTAACCCGCGTAGATGCGGTCAGCCTTGGTGATTTTCAGCAACAGGGCGTGGCCCTGCTGCTGGGGCCAGCCCGGCATGTCCTTGGCGCGGATGTCGCGGGCAAAGACTTTGCTGCCGCAGACCTTGGACAAGGCATCGTTACGCGAGCGCGCCTTGCCGTTGTTGCCGAGCCATTGCTCGGACGGCACGGTCACGCTGTTTTCCATCAAGGCAGCCAGCGCCTGGGTGCTGAGCGGTGTAAGCGTCACGCTCACACCCGCCACCAGCCCGCCCTGAAGGAACGAGCGCCGGGATATATCACGGTTGGACATGGATCATCCTCTGGACGGTTATGGGTCCGCCCTTGTGGTTATGTTCTGGGGATCTCGAGTCTTGCAGAAGCCCTTTTTGACGGTTCAAAGGGCTGAAATGACAGTGCAAAGCTGACCGAAAGGTTAACTTTATAGGTTTCTGCGCTTGCCGCAAACAACCGGTTACAAAAAACTGACTAATGAATCAAAAAAAGATCGCAGCCTTCGGCAGCTCCTACGTTGGAATGCGATCCCCGTAGGAGCTGCCGAAGGCTGCGATCTTGATCTTGCGGTTTAAAAATCGACAGTCGCCGACAGCAGGTAAGTGCGCGGCGTCGACAACGTCAACCCCGGCTCACTGTCATCCGAAGCCCCGGCCGAACTCCAGAAGCGCTTGTTCGCCACGTTCTCGATATTGCCGCGCAAGGTGATGTTCTTGTCGTCAACCTTGAAGGCGTAGCGTGCGCCGACGTCCATGCGCGTCCAGGCGTCGATTTCCTTGACGTTGGACTGGTCCAGATACTGCGAGCTGGAGTAAATGGCGCGACTGGTCAGGGTCAAGCCTTGCACAGAGCGCACGTCGTACTCGGCACCGAGGTTGACGTTGTATTTCGGCGTGGCCGGCGCACGGTTGCCGTCGAAGGTGCCGTTGGTGGTGTTTTTCAACTCACTGTCGATGTACATGACGCCGCCGAGCAGACGGAAACCGTCGAGCGGTTCACCGAACACACTCACCTCCACGCCGCTGTTTTCACGTTTGCCGTTCGGGCCGAAGACCCGCGTCGTGGCGTTGGTTTCATAGGCGGGCTGCTTGATCCGGAACACCGCCGCAGTCACGGCGAACGGCCCCGCGTCGTACTTGGCGCCAACCTCGACCTGACGGCTGATGAATGGCGGGAAGATTTCGTCTTCGTTCACCGAGGTCGACGGCGCGATCTTGCCCTGGCTCAGGCCTTCCATGTAGTTGGCGTACAGCGACAGCTTGTCGGTGGCCTTGAACAGGAGGCCGCCCGACGGCGAAACCTTTTCCTCATCGTAGGCCGTGTCGCCTTTGACGTTATCGGTCCAGTCGTCAACCTTGACCCGCTGCCAGCGGGCGCCGAGGGTCAGCAGCACGCGGTCATCGAAGAACCCCAAGGTGTCGGACAACGCCACGCCGCTGAAGCGGTTCTCGGTATAGACCTTTGAATCCTGGCGCGTGGGCCGGTTAGGCGTGGGGGTTTCTACCGGGTCGTAGAGGTTGCTGGGGGCCGAGGCATAACGGGCGCCGCCGTTTTCGAAGTCCATGTAGAAGTAGCTGGCCGCCAGGTTGACTTCGTGGCTGACCGGGCCGGTATGGAACCAGTTGCGCACACCCGCATTGGCCGTCCGTACATTTTCGTCACGGGTGAAGTCACGGGGTTGAACGCTGAAATCACCCGCGTTGTTGGTGATCGAAACGGCGTGGCGGAGGAAGTCATGATTACTTTTGCGTGCGCCCACACCGCCATACAGCATGACCGAATCGCTGACATCGAACTCGCCATTCACCGTGCCGAACGTGTCCTCGGTGCGCGCCTTGCTCCAGGGTTGCGCATAGTTGCTGCGCACGTCGCTGGCATGCGGGACCTGTGCGTTGGCGCCGACGATCACGCGCTCCTGCGGCGCGTCGGTATCGCGCTCGGTGTGCCCGACGTCCGTCGAGAGCCGCAGGCGCTCACCGCGAAAATCCAGACCCAGCACAGCCATGTCGCGGTCGACACTCTGGTGATCCCATTCGGTGTCGCCGGACTGCTTCACGCCGTTGAAACGAATACCAAACTTGTCATCCTCACCAAAGCGTCGGCCGATATCCACGGCACCACCGATCTGGTTGTTGGACGCGTAGTTGGTGGTGAACGAAGTGATGGGCTTGTCGGTGGCGCGCTTGGGCACCACGTTGATGCCGCCGCCGACACTGCCTCGCGGCGAGATGCCGTTGATGAGCTGGCTCGGGCCTTTGAGGATATCGACGCGGTCGGCCATCTCCATGTCGATCGTGTAGGTCGGCAGGACACCGTAGAGGCCGTTGTAGGAAACATCGCTATTGAACAGGCTAAGCCCGCGAATAGTGAATTGCTCATAGCGCCCACCCGCCGGGTTGGTAGCGCGAACCGAAGGATCACTGGCCACAAGGTCACCCAAGGTGCGGGCCTGCAGGTTTTTGACCGCCCCACTGGTGTAGGTGGTCATGCTGAACGGCGTTTCCATGAAATCTTTCGAGCCCAGCAAGCCTTGGGAGCCCTTGCGCGCGACCTGACCGCCGGTATACACCTCGCCGCCCGTCCCGCCCGAGGCCCCGAGAATCGAGGTCGGCGCCAGCTGCAGGCTGCTGCCTTCCGGCGCAGGGGTGAGGATGTAGGCTTGTTCGCCCACCGGTTGCAGTTGCAGACCGGAATTTTGCAACAGTCGGGCGAAGCCCTCCTCCACGGCAAATTCACCCGACAACCCGGCACTGCGGCGACCGCTCACCAGCGCCGGATCGACCGACAGATTGACCCCGGCCAATCCGGCGAAACGCGTCAGTGCATCGCTCAGGCTGCCGGCCGGCACCTGGTAGCTGCGCCGGGCGCTGTCTTCGGCCCAACTGACGGGGATAAAAAGCGGACTGGCACTCAGGCTCAGCAACAGGCTCAAACGCAACAACGGTCGAAAACTGCAAGGGGTGACTACGGGCATTGAAGAAGCTCTCTTGATTCGTTCACATGCCTTGAATGACAAGCGAGCCGAAAAAGGGGACAGGCTTCACACACTATTTTTGCGTGGCAGCAGCGTGACCCAGTAACGGGTTCGCGAATGCACCTCCAGAGGCAGGCTGGCGGCGAGCAGCGCCAGTACGCGATCGGTATCGTCCAGACGGAAACTGCCGGTGACGCGCAGGGCTTCCAATTCAGGCTCCCAACGCAGCACGCCCGGTCGATAGGTGCCGAGTTCGCGCAGGAAATCTCCCAGCGGCTGGTCTTTCGCCATCAACACGCCTTCACGCCAACCCGGCATCAGCGCATCGAACGGCAAGATCGCCCCGGCGCCGGAGGCTTGAAGGTTGATCTGCTGACCGCTGCGCAGGGTCAACACCGGCCCTTGCAAGGGCTGCAACTGCACGGCGCCGTTGTAGACCGAAACTCGGCAACCGCGAGTGTCCTGGCGAACACACACTTCACTTTGACTGACGATGACCTGGCCGAACCGAGTCTGGATTGTCAGCGGCGATGCGCCCGGCACGTTCAGCGACAACTCGCCCTCGATCAGTTTCAAACGGCGGTTCTGCACATCCACATCCACGGCGCTGGCGGTGTTGAGCTGCAACGAACTGCCGTCGGCGAGCTGAACTTTTTTGCGCTCGCCGGTGGCGGTGTGCAGATCGGCGCGCCACACCTCCAGCGGCAACTGGCGACTGATCAACCAGGCTGCCGGCACCAATGCCACGGCGCCCAAGGCGCGCTTGAGCACCACTCGCCGACCCGGTTCGGGGCGATCCAGACTTTTCAGCGCCAACGCAGAAGGTAAATCGGCAAACCGCTGACGCAAGGCTTGAGCCTTTTGCCAGGCATGCTCATGGGTGGCGCAGCTGTCGCGCCAGCGCTGCAGATTCGCCCGGTCCTGCTCGTTGGCCTGGCCAGACTCCAGCAATGCGAGCCATTGCGCGGCCGCGCGCACCACCTGACGGGCATCGGCTGTCGGGCTGTTCACAGGTCCACCAACAGGCAATGTTCGTAGGCTTGCGCCATATAGCGTTTGATCGTGCGTTCCGACACCTGCAAGCGCTCAGCAATCTGCTGATAGGTCAGGCCTTCGAGTTGACTCCAGAGAAATGCCCGACGTACCGCCCTCGGCAGCCCGTCGAGCAATTCATCCAGGGCTTGCAGGGTTTCCAGCAGCAGCCAACGGGTCTCGGGGGATGGCACGCAGTCTTCGGGCATTGCGGCCAATGCCGCCAGGTAGGCTTGTTCGAGGCTGCGGCGCTGGTAGAAATTGCTCAGCAGGCGCTTGCCCACGGTCAGCAGATAGGCACGGGGTTCTTGCAGGTCGGCAATCCGCTGGGAGCTGGCGAGTAAACGCAGGAACGTATCCTGACTCAAGTCCGCCGCATCACAGCCGTTGCTCAGGCGCCGGCTCAACCAACTTTCCAGCCAGCCACGGTGATCGCGGTACAGGTCGTGGAAGGTTTGCTCCTTCGGCATCGCTGCATCACTCATCTCAAGAAGCCCTGTGCCAAGGAGTTATCGTAAATGAGAGTGATTCTAATTAATGTCGGCACCGCGAAGGAAGGGCTTTATGCATCGGCTGAGCAGAAAGGTGTGCTTGAGGGGGATGTGGAGGGAGGCAAGGCCAAATTTCAGACACAAAAAACCCCGGTCTTTCGACCAGGGTCTTTGCTATCGACTCGAAGTAAGCCAGCGGCTTCTCTTCGTAGCTCCAAGGCGTTCAGTGTGCCTTGAAGCAGATATGGCGCAGCGGACGGGACTCGAACCCGCGACCCCCGGCGTGACAGGCCGGTATTCTAACCGACTGAACTACCGCTGCGTATCGCTTTGGACTTGCGTCCAATTAACTCGTCTGATTGAAAGCTTCGAGGCTTTTCAATCTCGAACCAGGCAAAACCTGCTTCGGAAATATGGCGCAGCGGACGGGACTCGAACCCGCGACCCCCGGCGTGACAGGCCGGTATTCTAACCGACTGAACTACCGCTGCGCGTCGGTGGAGGCTTTTAAAAGCTTCCATCTTGCTTTCGCAAGACTCTCGGAAGTGGTGGGTGATGACGGGATCGAACCGCCGACATTCTGCTTGTAAGGCAGACGCTCTCCCAGCTGAGCTAATCACCCGGTTTGCATCTCCGAGGCCGCGAAATTTACGCAGGTAGCGAACCTAAGTCAATAGCAGGATTGAAGTTTTTCTGAAAAAGACAAAATCGTGTCATTCCGCAAGGTGTTGGCAACGGCCAACATCGCTCTTCGGCAGTCAGACCGCTTTCGCGAGCGAGCCCGCTCCCACAGTGGATTGTCGGTGAGTACGGATTATGTGTACGACACAGATCCACTGTGGGAGCGGGCTCGCTCGCGAAGACGATGGTCCATCCAACATCAATGCCGGCCAGGTCGACACGTATTACTCGCTGTAAATCATCCTCTTGGTCATGCCACCATCGACCACAAACTCCTGGCCCGTGACGAACCCGGCGTTCCTGGACAACAACCAGGCCACCATCGCCGCCACGTCCTCGACCGTCCCTACCCTGCCCGCAGGATGCTGGGCATGATCGGCATCGGTGAGCGGCTCGGCACGCCGTGCGCTCGGGTCCCGCGCATCGATCCAGCCCGGGCTGACCGCATTGACGCGAATCTCCGGCCCCAGACTGATCGCCAACGCGTGAGTCAGGGCCAACAAGCCGCCCTTGCTCGCCGCATAAGCTTCTGTGTCCGGTTCCGACTGCCCGGCGCGGGTCGAGGCCAGGTTGACGATGGCACCGTTGTGAGCACGCAGGTACGGCGCACAGTGCTTGGCCAGCAACATCGGACCACTGAGGTTCACTGCCAGCACACGGTTCCAGTAGGCCAGATCGAGGCTCTCCAGGGTGATGTTGTGCGGATCGGCGACGGCCGCGTTGCACACCAACGCATCCAGACGCCCGAACTGCCCCAGTACTTCGGCAACGCCCAGCGCTACCTGCCCTTCATTCGAGACGTCCATGGCGATAAACCAGGCATTGTCGCCCAGTACCTTCGCCACTTTCGAACCCCGCGCCCGGTCCAGATCCGTCAGCACCACCTGCCAGCCTTCGCTGATCAGCCAGGCCGCGATGCCCAGGCCGATACCGCGCGCGGCACCGGTGACCAGCGCAACACGGCCATGGGTACCGCTTGGTGTAGACATCTCGATCACAAGGCAGCCAACCCGCGCGCCAGATCGGCTTGCAAGTCCGCTACATCTTCCAGGCCGACCGCAACGCGGATCAGGCTGTCACGAATGCCCGCCGCTTCACGCTCTTGCGGCGCCAGACGGCCGTGGGAGGTGGTGCTCGGGTGCGTGATGGTGGTCTTGGTATCACCGAGGTTGGCGGTGATGGAGATCAGTCGGGTTGCATCGATAAAGCGCCAGGCGCCCTCTTTCCCGCCCTTGACTTCAAAACTCACCACCGCACCGAAGCCTTTCTGCTGACGCTGGGCCAGTTCGTGCTGCGGATGGCTCTTGAGGCCGGCGTAATGGACTTTCTCGATGCCGTCCTGCTGCTCCAGCCACTCGGCCAATTGCTGGGCGTTGGCGCAGTGCGCCTTCATCCGCAGATTCAGGGTTTCGAGGCCCTTGAGGAAGATCCAGGCGTTGAATGGGCTCAGGGTCGGCCCGGCGGTGCGCAGAAAACCGACGACTTCTTTCATCTGCTCGCTGCGACCGGCCACAACGCCGCCCATGCAACGACCCTGGCCGTCGATGAACTTGGTTGCCGAGTGCACGACGATGTCTGCGCCCAGTTTCAACGGCTGCTGCAACGCAGGTGTGCAGAAGCAGTTGTCGACCACCAGCATCGCGCCTTTGGCGTGAGCGATTTTCGACAGTTCGGCGATGTCCACCAACTCGGCCAGCGGGTTGGACGGCGACTCGACGAACAGCAATTTGGTGTTGGCCTTGATCGCCGCATCCCAGCCGGACAAGTCCGCCAGAGGCACGTAATCGACTTCGATGCCGAAGCGTTTGAAGTACTTTTCAAACAGGCTGATGGTCGAACCGAACACACTGCGCGACACCAGCACGTGGTCGCCAGCGCTGCACAGGCTCATCACCACCGCCATGATCGCGGCCATGCCAGTGGCCGTGGCCACCGCTTGCTCGGCGCTTTCCAGCGCGGCGATACGTTCTTCGAACGCACGCACGGTCGGGTTGGTGTAGCGCGAGTAAACGTTGCCCGGCACTTCACCGGAGAAGCGTGCCGCCGCGTCGGCAGCGGTACGGAAGACGTAGCTGGAAGTGAAGAACATCGGATCACCGTGTTCGCCTTCCGGCGTGCGGTGCTGACCGGCGCGTACGGCCAGGGTATCGAACGCTACGCCATCGAGGTCGCTGTCCAGCCGACCGGCATCCCAATCCTGACTCATGCTGTCACTCCTTGCCTTGCTCGGTAATGGATACAAAACCGGCCTGCAGGAGATGACGCCTTGTCGGAGCGAGGCTTGCCCGCGAAGGCTCCCTTTAGGGGCGCTAAAAGCTTCGCGGGCAAGCCTCGCTCCTACAGACCCATCATCGCAACCAGGCCGTTCGTTTACTCAGTTGTTATACAGATCAATGATCGCACTGACTGCCTGCGTCTTGACCTTGGAGGCATCGTTACGCGCCTGCTCGATCTTGTTCAGGTAAGCCTCGTCGACGTCGCCAGTGACGTACTTGCCGTCAAACACTGCGCAATCGAAGTTTTCGATCTTGATCTTGCCGCCGCCGACCGCCTCGATCAAGTCAGGCAAGTCCTGATAGATCAGCCAGTCGGCGCCGATCAGATCAGCCACATCCTGGGTCGAACGGTTGTGGGCGATCAGCTCGTGAGCGCTCGGCATGTCGATGCCGTAGACGTTCGGGTAGCGAACGGCCGGCGCTGCGGAGCAGAAGTAGACGTTTTTCGCGCCGGCTTCACGGGCCATCTGGATGATCTGCTTACACGTCGTGCCACGAACGATCGAGTCGTCCACCAGCATGACGTTCTTGCCGCGGAATTCCAGTTCGATGGCGTTGAGCTTCTGGCGTACGGATTTTTTCCGTGCAGCCTGGCCCGGCATGATGAAGGTCCGGCCGATGTAGCGGTTCTTCACGAAGCCTTCGCGGAACTTGACGCCCAAGTGGTTCGCCAGCTCCAGGGCCGCGGTACGGCTGGTGTCCGGGATCGGGATAACCACGTCGATGTCGTGCTCTGGACGTTCGCGCAGGATCTTCTCGGCGAGTTTCTCGCCCATGCGCAGGCGGGCCTTGTAGACCGACACGCCGTCGATGATCGAGTCCGGACGCGCCAGGTAGACGTGTTCGAAGATGCACGGGGTCAGGGACGGGTTGGTCGCACACTGACGGGTGTGCAGCTTGCCGTCTTCAGTGATGTAGACCGCTTCGCCCGGTGCCAGGTCGCGAATCAGGGTGAAACCGAGCACGTCCAGGGACACGCTTTCGGAGGCGATCATGTACTCGACGCCTTCGTCGGTGTGACGCTGACCGAAGACGATCGGACGGATGCCGTGCGGGTCGCGGAAACCGACGATGCCGTAACCGGTCACCATCGCCACGACCGCGTAACCACCGACGCAACGGTTGTGCACGTCAGTCACGGCAGCAAATACGTCTTCTTCGGTTGGCTGCAACTTGCCGCGCTGGGCCAGTTCGTGTGCGAACACGTTGAGCAGCACTTCCGAATCGGAGTTGGTGTTGACGTGGCGCAGGTCAGATTCGTAAATCTCCTTGGCCAGTTGTTCAACGTTGGTCAGGTTACCGTTATGCGCCAGGGTGATGCCGTAAGGCGAGTTGACGTAAAACGGTTGAGCTTCGGCCGAAGTCGAGCTGCCTGCGGTCGGGTAACGCACATGGCCAATACCCATGTGACCGACCAGGCGCTGCATGTGACGCTGATGGAACACGTCACGTACCAGGCCATTGTCCTTGCGCAGGAATAACCGGCCGTCATGGCTGGTTACGATACCGGCAGCGTCCTGGCCGCGGTGCTGGAGCACGGTTAGCGCGTCATACAGCGCCTGATTGACGTTCGACTTACCGACGATACCGACGATGCCACACATGCGACGCAACCCCTACTTAATGGATCTGAACTGAACACAACTCACTGAGGCGTTTTGGCCGTCGGCAAGAGATGTTCCTTGAACGGTAATTCAGCGGGTACGCTGATACCGCTGGCAAGCCACTGACTGCTCCACCCGAGAATCAGGTTTTTGGACCAATCTGCGACCAATAAAAATTTTGGCACGAGCTGTGATTCTTTCCACCAGCTGTCCTGCTGTACCGGCCCCAGGCTCAACAGCCCGACCGCCACGACCACCAGCAACACGCCACGCGCGGCGCCGAAAGCCATGCCGAGGAATCGATCGGTCCCGGAGAGCCCGGTGACGCGAACCAATTCGCCGATAAGATAATTGATCATTGCGCCTACGATTAACGTGGCGACAAACATGATTGCGCAGCCCGCGATCACGCGAGCCGATGGCGTTTCGATGTATCCGGCGAGGTACTCGGACAATGAACCACCGAACATCCAGGCGACGACTCCTGCGATGATCCACGTCACCAGCGACAGTGCTTCTTTGACGAAGCCGCGGCTCAGACTGATCAATGCGGAGATGGCGACGATTGCAACGATCGCCCAGTCAACCCAGGTAAATGGCACAGTGCAGCCTACAGACGGATAAGGCGGCGCATTTTAGCAGAGCCCATGCTTATCGGTAAGCTGCGATTGTCAGTGCATTTCAAATCGGGGCGATAGTGTTAACCGCGCTCAGGCTGGAAACGCACGACAAAACCTTTCAGGTTCTGCTGGCGGCTCAGCAAGTCACGCAGACGATCGGCTTCTGCACGCTCGATCAGCGGCCCGACAAACACCCGATTCTTGCCATCGGCCGTACGGATGTAAGCGTTGTAGCCCTGGCTGCGCAGGGTCTTTTGCAGACTTTCGGCGCTGGCGCGGCTCGACAGGCTGGCCAGTTGCACCGACCAACTGATCGACAGGCCATTGGCATCGACGCGGCTCTGGGTGGTGTCCGGTTTTGCCGGCGCAGCAGCGATTGGCTGGGTTGGCGCCGGTTTGGCGACAGGCGCAGGCGGCGCAACGGGCTTGGCAACAGGTGCCGGAGCCGCAGGTGCAGCCGGTGCAATCGGCGCCGAAGGTGCTTGCTCATCAGCAATCTCGTCGTCGCTTGGCACAGGCTCCTGAGGCAAGGCTTGTGGCTCGGGGACCACCACGGGCTCAACCTGCACTTGTGGCACCGAAGGCGCTTGCGGCGCGGACGGCGCCTGTACGATCACCTGACGTTGTTCGTCCTGGCGGGAAAACAGCATCGGCAAGAAAATCACCGCCAGCGCCACCAATACCAGGGCACCGACCATACGCTGCTTGTACGCCTTATCCAGCAAAGCCATTTGCCGCTTCCTCCGTGGAGTGCCGGGCCAGCCATTCAAGGGCCTCGGCGACACAATAAAATGATCCGAACAACAGAATCTCGTCGTCGCTTGATGCGAGTGCGCACTGCCCTTCCAGGGCGGCCGCCACACTGCCATAGGACGTTACCGACGCGCCAAGGTTCTCCAGGGCCGCGTACAAATCCGCAACCGGACGCGCCCGAGGCGAATCCAGCGGCGCGACGGCCCATGCATGGACACTAGCAGTCAATTCGCCGACCACACCGTCCAAATCCTTGTCCGCCAGCAACCCGAACACCGCCAGACGCTTGCCGACCGGTGGACGGCTGGCCAGACGCCGGGCCAGAAACTCAGCCGCATGAGGGTTATGCCCCACATCCAGCAACAAATTCAGACGCTTGCCCTGCCAGTTGATTTGCCGACGATCGAGACGACCGACAATGCGCGTAGCTTTCAGCGCTTCAACAATCTGTGAATCCACCCACGGCAAGCCGAGCAACAGGTAAGCCTGCAACGCCAGCGCCGCGTTTTCCATCGGCAGATCGAGCAACGGCAGGTCATGCAGCTCGACCACTCGCCCTTGAGCGTCCAGACCACGCCACTGCCAGTGTTGATCGGTGATACCGAGGTCGAAATCGCGTCCACGCAGGAAAAACGGGCAAGCCAGCTCGCGCGCCTTGTCCAGTAGAGGTTGAGGAGGATTCAGGTCGCCGCAGAGTGCAGGCGCGCCTTGACGGAAAATGCCGGCCTTCTCGTAGGCCACGGATTCGCGGGTATCGCCCAGGTAATCGACGTGATCGACGCCAATGCTGGTAACCAGCGCAATATCCGCATCCACCACGTTGACCGTGTCCAGACGCCCGCCCAGGCCGACTTCCAGCACCACCGCGTCGAGGCTTGCCTGCTGAAACAGCCAGAATGCCGCCAGGGTGCCCATTTCGAAGTAGGTCAGGGAGGTTTCGCCACGGCCGGCCTCGACCGCCGCGAAGGCTTCGCACAGCTCGGCGTCAGTCGCTTCAACGCCGTTGACCTGCACCCGCTCGTTGTAACGCAGCAGGTGCGGCGAGCTGTAGACACCAACGCTCAGGCCCTGAGCGCGCAGTAACGACGCCACGAACGCACAGGTGGAACCCTTGCCGTTGGTGCCGGTGACCGTGATCACCCGAGGCGCCGGCTTGCCAAGTCCCATGCGGGACGCTACCTGTTGCGAGCGCTCCAGGCCCATGTCGATGGCCGAAGGGTGCAACTGCTCAAGGTAGGCGAGCCATTCGCCAAGGGTGCGCTCAGTCATATGTTGGCAGGCACCGGCGGAACCACAATTGGCTCGATGGGCGCGGCGACGAATTTCGGCGTCGGCAGGCCCATCATTTGTGCCAGCAGGTTGCCCAGGCGCGGACGCAGTTCCTGACGGTGAATGATCATGTCGATCGCGCCGTGCTCCAGCAGGAACTCGCTGCGCTGGAAGCCTTCCGGCAGTTTTTCACGCACGGTTTGCTCAATCACGCGCGGACCGGCGAAGCCGATCAGGGCTTTCGGCTCGCCGACGATCACGTCGCCCAGCATCGCCAGACTGGCGGAAACGCCGCCGTAGACCGGGTCAGTCAGCACCGAGATGAACGGAATGCCTTCTTCGCGCAGACGCGCCAGTACCGCAGAGGTCTTGGCCATTTGCATCAGGGAGATCAGGGCTTCCTGCATCCGCGCACCACCGGAGGCGGCGAAGCAGATCATCGGGCATTTGTTTTCCAGGGCGTAGTTGGCAGCGCGAACAAAACGCTCACCGACGATGGCGCCCATCGAACCGCCCATGAAGGAGAACTCAAACGCCGACACCACCACCGGCATGCCCAGCAGGGTGCCGCTCATGGAAATCAGTGCGTCTTTTTCGCCGGTGGCCTTTTGCGCAGCGGTCAGGCGATCCTTGTACTTCTTGCCGTCGCGGAACTTCAGACGGTCAACCGGCTCCAGTTCTGCGCCCAGTTCGGCACGGCCTTCGGCGTCGAGGAAGATGTCGATGCGGGCGCGGGCGCCGATACGCATGTGGTGGTTGCACTTGGGGCAAACGTCCAGGGTCTTTTCCAGCTCCGGACGATAAAGCACAGCCTCGCAAGACGGGCATTTGTGCCACAGACCTTCAGGCACCGAGCTCTTCTTGACCTCGGAACGCATGATCGAAGGGATCAGTTTGTCTACTAACCAGTTGCTCATGCTTTCTTTCTCCAGTACCGGCGGCCCGAACGCTTTGGTTCGCAGCCCCGCGTATGCCCTTGAGCTAAATTCATATGTGTGGCGATGATCGCCGGGATGCCGGGTCAGTGAAACTGACCTGCGTACACCCCAAAAACCCTCAGCCTCTTTTCTACAGAGCTGTGGACGGCGGCAGTTAGCCAGCCGTCACATCAACGTCGGTCCCGTCAGCCTCGTCAACCTCGTCAACCTCGTTGGCCTCGTTGGCCTCGTAGGAGCTGCCGAGTGAAACGAGGCTGCGATCTTTTGATCTTGCTTGTTAAAAAAACAAAGTCAAAAGATCGCAGCCTCGTTTCACTCGGCAGCTCCTACAGGCTCCTACAGGCTCCTACGTACGGCTTTGATGAATGCCTGAATCTTTGCGTGATCCTTGATGCCCTTGCTCGCCTCTACTCCGCCGCTGACGTCCACGGCATACGGCCGAACCCGGGCAATCGCTTCGGCGACGTTGTCGGGATTCAGGCCGCCGGCCAGGATAATCGGCTTGCTCAAGCCTTGTGGTATCAAAGACCAGTCGAACGCTTCGCCGGTTCCGCCCGGCACGCCCTCAACGTAAGCGTCGAGCAGGATACCGCTGGCACTTGGAAACGCATCGCACGCCGCCGCGATGTCATCCCCGGCCTTGACCCGCAGGGCCTTGATGTAAGGCCGATTCCAGCTTTCGCACTCGGCGGCGTCTTCGTCACCGTGAAACTGCAGCAAATCCAGCGGCACCGCGTCGAGGATTTCCCCCAGCTCGCAGCGACTGGCATTGACGAACAAACCCACGGTGGTCACGAAGGGCGGCAAGGCTTTGATGATTGCCCTCGCCTGCGCGAACGTCACCGCCCGTGGGCTTTTGGCGTAAAACACGAACCCGATGGCATCCGCCCCGGCCTCGACTGCCGCCAACGCATCTTCTATGCGGGTAATCCCGCAAATCTTGCTGCGAACGGCTGACATGTCGATAGAACCCCAAGGCAAATCCGAGAAAGTCCCGGATGGTAACAAATGCGTTCGAGGGCGTCAGCCGTCAAGTTCGGTGAAACCGGTCAGGAAGTGCGGCCCGATGTAACGGTCGGGCAATTGGAACTCGTCTCGGTACTCCACCTGCACCAGATACAGACCGTATGGGTGCGCCGTCACGCCGCCGGAACGACGAATGCGGCTTTCCAGCACTTCCTTCATCCATTCCACCGGACGCTCGCCGGACCCAATGGTCATCAACACCCCGGCGATGTTGCGCACCATGTGGTGCAGGAAGGCGCTGGCGCGGATGTCCAGCACGATCATCTTGCCGTGGCGGGTGACCCGCAGGTGATGCAATTCCTTGATCGGCGACTTGGCCTGGCACTGCCCGGCGCGAAATGCGCTGAAGTCATGGGTGCCAACCAGATACTGGGCGGCCTCGGCCATGCGCTCGACGTCGAGCGGACGGTGGTTCCAGGTGATTTCTTCGTTCAGGTGCGCCGGGCGGATCTGATCGTTGTAGATCACATAACGATAGCGCCGGGCGATGGCCTTGAACCGCGCGTGAAAGTGCGGCGGCATGACCTGGGCCCAACTGACGCTGACGTCGTGGGGCAAATTGATGTTGGCGCCCATGACCCAGGCTTTCAGCGAACGCTCGACCTGAGTGTCGAAGTGCACCACTTGGCCACAGGCATGCACGCCCGCATCGGTACGCCCGGCGCAATGCAGCGACACCGGCGAATCGGCGACTTTGGACAAGGCGTTTTCGAGGGTTTCCTGCACGGTCAGCACGCCGGAGGCCTGGCGTTGCCAGCCGCGATAACGCGAACCTTTGTATTCCACGCCCAACGCGATCCGGAAAAAGCCGTCGGCCGCCATTTCGGCGGCCGGATTATCTATATTTGCCAAGGGGTGACAGCCTGCTGATATGCGCAAAGGCAGGCATTATAAGGCCGCAAGGCCCGGACGCCAGAGCCGCGTGGCATTTGCGCCATTGCATCGCCCCTACAGATTTCGCTATATAGATAAATACACAACGAAAACACAAAAAACCGAGACCTGATGATGACTGCCACTCTGAACAAGGAAGCCGTCGGCCTGGCCTACAGCCTGGAAGGCATGCAGCACGCCAAGCGCAAAACCTGGGAAGCCATCGACGAAATGGCCCGCCGGATCAAACCCGGCATGCGCGAATCCCAGGCCCTGGATATGAGCCTTGAGGTGCTGAACGAACTGGGTATGGACCGCATCTGGCATCCATCGAAGATCCGTTTCGGCGACAACACCCTGAAAACCTTCAAACAACCTTCGGTCGGCGATCCAGTGCTGGCTGACAACGATATTTTCTTTATTGACCTCGGAGTGGTCTGGGATCGCCATGAAGGTGATTCGGGCGCGACCTTCGTCGTCGGCAACGATCCCGACATGAAGGCCTGTGCCGTGGCGGCCAAAACCCTGTTCGATCAGGTCCACGAGTACTGGCGCACGCAGCAAGTGGCCGGCCCCGAACTGTATCGCTATGCCGATGAACAGGCGAGCGCCATGGGCTGGAAGCTGAACCTGGAGATCAAGGGTCACCGGGTCAGTGATTTCCCGCACGCGATCTATCGTGCCGGGGATTTGGGGAATTTCGAGGATTGCCCGAACGTCGGACTGTGGATTCTGGAAATCCAGATTGCCCACCCTACCCGGCCGTTTGGCGCGTTTTATGAGGATTTGTTGGCTTAAGGTCAAAAGATCGCAGCCTTCGGCAGCTCCTACGGGTGTACGCAATCCCCTGTAGGAGCTGCCGAAGGCTGCGATCTTCTGCCTCACCAAAACAAAACGGCAGCCTCAATGGGCTGCCGTTTTGTTTATTACCGACGACAGGATCAAGCCAGACGCGAAAGCATTTCCTTGGCTTCGCTCTTCTGCCCGGCATCGCCCTCGGTCACCACTTCATTGAGGATGTCCCGGGCGCCATCGTTGTCGCCCATGTCGATGTAGGCCTGGGCCAGATCGAGTTTGGTCGCGACTTCGTCGGTACCGGAGAGGAAGTCGAACTCCGGCTCGTCAGCCACCGAAGCGGCGGCATCTTCAGCGGTGAAGGTTGGCTCGGCGATGCTCTGGGACAAACGATCCAGCTCGGCGTTGACGTCATCCAGTTCTGTGGTGAAGGCGTTTGGTGCTTCAGGCGCATCCATTTCGTCAGCCAGGGACAAGTCGAAATCCGCCGGCAACTCCAGATCGTCCAGCGCCGCTTCGGTCACGGTTGGCACTTCGACGGCGGGCAGGTCTTTAACGCCCTCGTCCAGATCCAGCAGGAAATCATCGTCAGCCAGCATCGCCGGCGAAGCATCGCCACCGAGGTCCATGTCCAGATCGAAGTCCGACAGGTCGTCGAGGTTTTCCTTGATATCCGCCTGCTGTTTCAGCACCGATTCAAAGCTCAAGTCGTCGTCCAGCGGGAATTCGTCCAGCTGCGCCAAGGCGTCAGGTTCCGGCTCCGGCGCAACCACCGCTGGAGAGACGTTTTCCAGGTCATCCAGGCTCAAGTCAAACGCGCTGTCGAGGTCGTCGGCCGCCGGCGTTGGCGCCGCAGGCTCATCCAGCAGCAGGTCCTGGACGTATTGAGCGTCGAGCTCGGCCGCGACGGCTGCGGCAGCGATACCACCGACCGCGGCGAGCGCCATGGACGGGAAGCGGCTTTTCAGTTGCTCGACCTGGGCGAAATTATCGCCATTGGCCACCAACTGACGCTCCTGGGCCACGAACGCATCACGATCGCCTTGCTGGCCGTAGACTTCCATCAGTTTCAGGCGCAGGTCACTGCGTTGCGGCTCTTGCTTGATACCGTCTTCCAGCAACGCGGCGGCCTGGTTCAGGCGCCCGGCGTTGATGTGCGACTGGGCCTGGCCCAGCACATCGTCATTACGCTCGGCGGCCGGCGCAACCAACGGCGCGGCAATCGGTGGCGTAACCACGACCGGTGCAATCACCGGGGCTGGTGCTGGCGCAGGTGTCGGAGCAGCCGGCGGCGTCGCGAGTTTCACGGCGGGCGGCGGTACTTCAAGGCCTTCGAAGCTGCTTTCCGGCAAGTCTTGCTCGACAGAAAACTCCTGTTCCTCAGACAAGGCACGCGCCATGCGCAAATGCTTCTCGGCTTCTTGCTGGGCTTTGCGGCGACGGGCCAGCAACAGCAGCAACAGCAGCAGAACCACCGCGCCACCGCCCACCAGCCCCAGCAGGATCGGGTTGGTCAGCAGGTCGTTGAAGGTCTTGTCGTCGGACACCGCAGGTGTCGGCTCGACCGGTGTGACGACCGGGGCTGGAGTCGCCTCGGGCGCGGTCACAACAGGCGCCGGCACCGCAGGAGCAGCGGCAGTCGGGGCCGCTGGCGCTGGCGTCAGCGCAGCCGAGATCGCAGGAGCAGCGGCAGTGGCCGCCGCCGGTGCAGCCGGGGTCGCGGCGCCTTCGGCTTGCAGCTTGGCCAGTTGATTGTTTTTCAACTCGATCAGGCGTTGCAGCTTGTCCAGCTGACTTTGCAGATCGGTCATGCGGCTTTTCAGTTCGGCATTGTCACGACGGGTCGTGTCGAGGCTTTCCTGGGTCACCGCCAGTTTGTTGCTCAGATTCTTGGCATCACCGCCGGCACCTTTACGGCCCTTGCCGGGGGCAGCAGACACCAGGCTCAGCTTGTCTTTGGCCGTTTGTGTGGACTCTGCATCCGCTCGACCGCGCTTGGTGGCATCGAGTTGCTGCTGCCCTGCCCCGGGCTTGGCCACATAGCGACGCCCCTGGCGCCACGCGGTGTTCTGCGCAGCGACCTCTGCGATGGCTTTGGGTTGCGGCAGAGTGGTGCTTTGCGCCTGATCCGGCATGCGCAGGACCTGACCGGTTTTCAGCAGGTTGATGTTGCCGTTGATGAACGCATCCGGGTTCAGCGCCTGGATGGCCAGCATGGTTTGCTGCACCGAGCCGCCATTGCGCGCCTTCGCCGCGATTTCCCACAGGGTGTCGCGCGGCGTGGTGGTGTAGGTCGAAGGCTTGGTCGCACCGGTGGTCGGTGCGGTGACCGCTTGGACCGGCACGGGTTGCGCGGCCGCATTGGCGGTTTGTGGCGAGAATTTGGACGGATCGAGCAGCACGCTGTAATCGCGCAGCAAGCGACCGTTCGGCCACATCACCTGAACCAGGAATTTCACCATCGGTTCAGAGAGCGGTTTGCTGGAGGTCACGCGCAGGATGCTTTTGCCGCTGGCGTTGATGACCGGGGTGAAGGTCAGGTCATTGAGAAACGCCTGACGGTCAACACCGGCCTTGGTGAAATCGTCGGCAGACGCCAGGCTCGGCACCACTTCGGCAGCGGTGAGGTCCTTGACGTCGAGCAGCTCGATCTCGGCCACCAGCGGTTGGTTCAGGGTCGACTTCAGGGTCAGTTCCCCGAGCCCGAGGGCATGCGCCATACCGGAGGACAGCGCCGAGGCGGCCGCTATTGCTAACACCAGTTTGCGAACTTGAACCATAGCCTCATCCTTTGTTTGAACATTCCTCGGCCAGCGAGAAGGTGTTGAAAGTCGCTGCCGTAAGGCATTGCGCGCGACGGCGAAGGGTCGTCGCGCGCGATCATTTCTTTGATGCCCCGGAAAGCCCCACAGGGTGACTTGCCGTCTAGCACTCCGGCCAAGCATAGCGCTCGGCTAGAATCATTCGACAAATTGTTGCCAAGTATCTTTTACAGCAGGTCTTTTATCAACAATTCAGCCACCTGCACAGCATTGAGCGCAGCGCCTTTGCGTACGTTATCTGACGTCAGCCACAGATTTAGTTCCGACAGGT
The DNA here is from genome assembly GCF_037049705.1 of Janthinobacterium sp. LPB2021202312-11-4. Classification (NCBI taxonomy): domain Bacteria; kingdom Pseudomonadati; phylum Pseudomonadota; class Betaproteobacteria; order Burkholderiales; family Oxalobacteraceae; genus Janthinobacterium; species Janthinobacterium sp. LPB2021202312-11-4. The sequence continues at coordinate 32,577 of NZ_JBAGKV010000030.1, forward strand.
CGTCGACACCATGGCGAACCCGACCGACGTAGACCACATCCTGCCCCACTGCATCACCGACGGCGGTCGGATAATCGCCGGCTTCCACCAGCTCGATGCCCGGCGCGTCTTCCAGCGCAGCGTTCACTTTTGCCAGGTCCACAGCGCTCCCTGACTGCAAAGTCACACTAAAGCTATCGCCAAAAAATACCGGGGCTTGAATGCAAGTCGCGGAAATCTTTAACAAAGGCAACGCCATGACCTGACGCAGCTCGCGCACCAGGCGTTTTTCCAGCAGCGTATGACCTTGCTCATCGGGTTTGCCAACCTGGGCCAACAGGTTGAAAGCCATTTGCCGGTCAAAAAAGGTCGGCTCCAGCGGACGCACGTTGAGCAGCTCGGCGGTTTGCCGGGCCAGTTCGGTCACGGCTTCACGGCCCTGAGCGGAAACGGCCAGGCTGGCGGTCACGTTGAGGCGCTGCAGGTCGATCACGCCGAGCAACGGCGCCAGCACCACGGCCAATGTGGTGGCCGACGGGCTCGGGCTGCTGACCTGGAACGGCTTTTTCAGACCGGCCAACACTTGGGCATTGGCTTCCGGTACCACTTGCGGCGCTTGATCGGCCGGCAAGGCGCCAGACAAATCAATCAGCGAGCAACCGGCGGCCGTGGCGCGGGAGGCAAAACTCAGGGTGACGGCCGGGCCAGCGGCGAAGAACACCAGTTGCACCTTGCTGAAATCGAACTCATCGACTTCGCGCACTCGCACGTTTTTGCCGCGAAACGGCACCGAATGCCCGGCGGATTCGCTGCTGGCCAGCAGGTGCAGGTTGCCGACCGGGAAATCCCGCTCTTCGAGAATCTGCACCAGCGTTTCGCCGACAGTGCCGGTGGCGCCGATCACGGCGATATCGAAAGACTGGCTCATGGTTCTACCTCTGGCGAAACGGGGGGAGCGGCACTTTACCGGGTGGGTGGCCGTTCGGCAATTTAGAGCAAAAGATCGCAGCCTTCGGCAGCTCCTACATTGGCCGCGTGTAAACCCGGTTCCGTAGGAGCTGCCGAAGGCTGCGATCTTTTTTCGCCTCAAAGAAAAAACCCGCACCTCTTTCAAGGCACGGGCTCTTCATTGCATCAATCGATCAACGCTCAAGCAGAATCCGCAGCATGCGACGCAGCGGTTCGGCCGCGCCCCACAGCAGTTGGTCGCCGACGGTGAACGCGCCCAGGTACTGGGTGCCCATGTTCAGCTTGCGCAGACGGCCGACCGGTACGTTCAGGGTGCCGGTGACTTTCGTCGGGCTCAGTTCCTGAATGCTTGCTTCGCGGCTGTTCGGTACCAGTTTGACCCAAGGGTTGTGCTGGCTGATCAGCCCTTCGATGTCGGCGATCGGCACATCTTTGTTCAGCTTGATGGTCAGCGCCTGGCTGTGGCAACGCATGGCGCCGATGCGCACGCAGATGCCATCCACCGGGATCGGGCTCTTGAAGCGACCGAGGATCTTGTTGGTCTCGGCCTGGGCCTTCCACTCTTCGCGGCTCTGGCCGTTCGGCAGTTCCTTGTCGATCCACGGGATCAGGCTGCCCGCCAGCGGTACGCCGAAGTTTTCGGTCGGGTACGCGTCGCTGCGCATGGCTTCGGCCACGCGACGGTCGATGTCGAGGATCGCGCTGGCCGGGTCGGCCAGTTGATCGGCGACAGCAGCGTGGGTCGCGCCCATTTGCTTGATCAGTTCACGCATGTTCTGCGCGCCGGCACCGGAGGCCGCCTGATAGGTCATGGCGCTCATCCACTCCACCAGGCCGGCCTCGAACAGGCCGCCCAGACCCATCAGCATAAGGCTGACGGTGCAGTTGCCGCCGATGTAGTTCTTGGTGCCCGCATCGAGCTGCTGGTCGATGACCTTGCGGTTCACCGGGTCCAGCACGATCACCGCGTCATCCTGCATGCGCAGGCTGGAAGCGGCGTCGATCCAGTAACCCTGCCAGCCGGCTTCGCGCAGTTTCGGGAAGACTTCGCTGGTGTAGTCGCCACCCTGGCAGGTCAGAATCACGTCGAGGGTTTTCAGCTCTTCAATGCTGTAAGCGTCCTTGAGCGGAGCAATGTCCTTGCCCACGGACGGGCCTTGGCCACCGACATTGGAAGTGGTGAAAAACACCGGCTCGATAAGATCGAAATCCTGCTCTTCCAGCATCCGCTGCATGAGCACGGAACCGACCATACCGCGCCAACCGATCAGACCTACACGTTTCATCGCAACTACACCTTCTTTAAAAAGTGGGCCGCTGCTTTCGAAGTTGAAAGTGGCAGCGGGCCCGAGAGATTACAGATTCCGCAGCGCGGCGACTACTGCGTCACCCATTTCCTGCGTTCCGACTTTAGTGCAACCGCTGGACCAGATGTCGCCCGTGCGCAGGCCCTGGTCCAAAACCAGGCTGACGGCCTGCTCAATCGCATCGGCTGCGACCTGCTGGTTGAAGCTGTAACGCAGCATCATCGACACCGACAAAATAGTCGCCAACGGGTTGGCGATGCCTTTGCCCGCGATGTCCGGCGCCGAACCGTGGCACGGCTCGTACATGCCCTTGTTGTGGGTGTCCAGGGACGCCGACGGCAGCATGCCGATGGAACCGGTGAGCATCGAGGCCTGGTCGGACAGGATGTCGCCGAACAGGTTGTCGGTGACGATCACGTCGAACTGCTTCGGGGCGCGCACCAGTTGCATGGCGGCGTTGTCGACGTACATGTGGCTCAGTTCGACTTGCGGGTAATCCTTGGCCACTTCTTCGACGATTTCACGCCACAGTTGGCTGGACGCCAGCACGTTGGCCTTGTCCACCGAGCAGAGCTTTTTGCTGCGCACCATAGCCATGTCGAAACCGACGCGGGCGATGCGGCGGATTTCGCTTTCGCTGTACGGCAGGGTGTCATAAGCCTGACGCTCGCCGTTTTCCAGCACACGGGTGCCGCGTGGCGCGCCGAAGTAGATGCCGCCGGTCAGTTCACGGACGATCAGGATGTCCAGGCCAGCAACGATTTCAGGCTTGAGGCTCGAGGCTTCGGCCAGTTGCGGGTAGAGGATCGCCGGACGCAGGTTGCCGAACAGGCCCAGTTGCGCACGGATTTTCAACAGGCCGCGCTCAGGGCGGATGTCACGCTCGATGGTGTCCCATTTCGGGCCGCCCACGGCGCCCAGCAGCACCGCGTCGGCAGCGCGAGCGCGATCCAGGGTTTCGTCGGCCAGCGGCACGCCGTGTTTGTCGATGGCGGCGCCGCCGATCACGTCGTGGCTCAGTTCGAAGCCCAGGCTGTATTTGTCGTTCGCCAGCTCCAGCACTTTGACCGCTTCGGCCATGATTTCCGGGCCAATACCGTCGCCTGGGAGAATCAGAATCTGCTTGCTCATGCTTTCCTCATGTCATCAGTCGGTGCGCCCGTGGGCGCCACCGGAAAAATTCTATCGCTCAGCCATCAGTACCAACACATCGGTACTAAACGAACCATCGGCCTCAATCTCAAAATATTCGCGCACTTCGTTGCCCATCGACTTCTGCAACTCGAGGATGGCGGCGCGCATCACTTCTGGCGTGCGCATGCGTTCCACCCATGAGGTGTACTCCAGACGCAGTCGCTGACGGGTGGTGCTACGGGTATGCAACCCCGCCTCGCTGACCTGGCGCAACCACTCGCCGGCGGAATAATCGCGCACATGGCTGGTGTCGCGCAGCACTTCGACGCTTTGCAGATAGGTGTCGAACAACGGACTGCCCGGCGACAACACATCGACGAACGCCGCCACGCCGCCCGGCTTCAACACCCGGCGCACTTCCCGCAGGGCCACGCCGAGATCGCTCCAATGATGCGCCGAATAACGGCTGAAGACGAAATCGAACTCGCCATCGGCGAATGGCAGGCGCTCGGCGGCACCGTTGACTGTCGTGACGTTACTGAAACCACGATCAATCGCCGCAGCCGCTACCACGTCGAGCATTTGCTGGGACAAGTCGTAGGCCACCACTTCTTTTACCAGTGACGCGACGTGGAAACTCACGTGACCGGCGCCGCAACCCAGGTCCAGCACACGGGCATTGCCCTGCCCGGCCAGTTCAGCCTGTAGCAGCGCGAATTCGGTGCCTTGGGCGTGAACAGCGCTGCTCAGGTAGGCCGAGGCCTGTTCACCGAATTGCTTTTGTACGACTTGGCTGTGCTGGGCGGTGCTAGTCATGGGGAGCTCCATTTTGGGTTGCTGGTTTTAAGATCAAAAGATCAAACGTCGCGAAACAACCACGGCTGGCTCGCCCGGTGCTTGCTTTCAAACGACGCAATCGCCTCGTGATCCATCAATGTCAGGCCGATGTCGTCGAGGCCATTGACCAGGCAATGCTTGCGGAACTCGTCCAATTCAAAGCTATAGGTCTTGCCATCCGGTCGGGTCACGGTCTGGGCTTGCAGGTCGACCGTCAACTGGTAGCCAGGATTGGCTTCAACCTGCTGAAACAGCTCATCAACCTCAGCGTCGCTCAAGATGATCGGCAGCAAGCCGTTCTTGAAGCTGTTGTTGTAGAAAATGTCGGCATAGCTCGGCGCGATGATGCTGCGGAAACCATATTCTTCCAGCGCCCACGGCGCATGTTCACGGCTGGAGCCGCAACCGAAGTTTTCCCGGGCCAGCAAGACGCTGGCGCCCTGATAACGCTCGGCGTTGAGCACAAAATCCTTGTTCAGCGGACGCTTGGAGTTGTCCTGGTAGGCATAGCCCACGTCCAGGTAGCGCCACTCGTCAAACAGGTTCGGACCAAAACCGGTGCGCTTGATCGATTTCAAGAACTGCTTCGGAATGATCTGGTCAGTGTCGACGTTGGCCCGGTCCAATGGCGCGACCAAACCGGTGTGTTGGGTAAAAGCTCTCATGTGCGGTTCCTCAGATCAGTTCGCGAACGTCGATGAAACGACCGTTGACGGCAGCCGCCGCGGCCATGGCCGGGCTGACCAGGTGGGTACGGCCACCGGTGCCCTGACGCCCTTCGAAGTTGCGGTTGGACGTCGAGGCGCAATGCTCGCCCGACTCCAAACGGTCCGGGTTCATCGCCAGGCACATCGAGCAACCCGGTTCACGCCACTCGAAACCGGCTTCGAGGAAAATCTTGTCCAGGCCTTCGGCCTCGGCTTGCGCCTTCACCAGGCCCGAGCCCGGCACGACGATGGCTTGCTTGATGGTCGAGGCCACTTTGCGGCCCTTGGCGATTACCGCTGCGGCGCGCAAGTCTTCGATCCGCGAGTTGGTGCAGGAACCGATGAATACGCGGTCCAGCTGAATATCGGTGATTGCCTGATTGGCGCTCAAACCCATGTACTTCAAGGCGCGCTCGATGGAACCGCGCTTGACCAGGTCCATTTCCTTCGCCGGGTCCGGCACGTTTTGATCAACGGCCAACACCATCTCGGGCGAGGTGCCCCAACTGACTTGCGGCTTGATCTGGGTGGCATCGAGTTCAACCACGGTGTCGAACACCGCATCGGCGTCGGACACCAGATCTTTCCAGGCTTCGACTGCCATGTCCCATTCCGCGCCTTTCGGGGCGAATGGACGGCCCTTGACGTATTCCACGGTTTTTTCGTCAGCGGCGACCAGACCCACACGGGCGCCAGCCTCGATGGACATGTTGCAAATGGTCATGCGGCCTTCGACGGACAAGTCGCGAATCGCACTGCCGGCGAACTCGATGGCGTGACCGTTACCGCCAGCGGTGCCGATCTTGCCGATCACAGCGAGGACGATGTCCTTGGCGGTCACGCCGAACGGCAATTTGCCCTCGACCGACACCAGCATGTTTTTCATTTTCTTGGCGACCAGACACTGTGTGGCGAACACGTGCTCAACCTCGGAAGTGCCGATACCGTGGGCCAACGCGCCGAATGCGCCGTGGGTCGAGGTGTGCGAGTCGCCGCAGACCACGGTCATGCCCGGCAAGGTCGCGCCCTGCTCCGGGCCGATCACGTGAACGATGCCCTGACGCACGTCATTCATTTTGAATTCGGTGATGCCATATTCGTCGCAGTAGTCATCGAGGGTCTGAACCTGCAAACGCGAGACCTGGTCGGTAATCGCTTCGATGCCGCCCTTGCGATCCGGGGTGGTCGGCACGTTGTGGTCCGGGGTAGCGATGATCGAATCGACACGCCAAGGCTTGCGCCCGGCCAGGCGCAGGCCTTCGAAAGCTTGGGGCGAAGTCACTTCATGGATGATGTGGCGGTCGATATAGATCAGCGACGACCCATCGTCGCGCCGTTTCACTTCATGGGAATCCCAGAGCTTGTCGTAAAGCGTTTTGCCGGCCATCAGACGGTCCTCATCAGCTTGCTTCTATTTTCTATGCCTTGGGTTGTGCAGCGGTTCAATAACCCCTTGGCTTGTGAGGCTGATCCTAGGGGGTTACATTAAATAACTCAAATTCATATTTTTCATGCTTTGGATAACCAACTGGAATACTGGAATGGATCTGGCCAACCTCAACGCTTTTATCGCCATTGCCGAGACCGGCAGTTTCTCCGGCGCCGGTGAACGGCTGCACTTGACCCAACCGGCCATCAGCAAGCGCATCGCTGGCCTGGAGCAGCAATTGAAGGTGCGCCTGTTCGATCGCCTGGGCCGTGAAGTGGGCCTGACCGAGGCCGGCCGCGCCCTGCTGCCACGGGCTTATCAGATTCTCAACGTGCTGGACGATACCCGCCGTGCCCTGACCAATCTGAACGGCGAAGTGACTGGTCGCCTGACCCTGGCCACCAGTCACCACATCGGCCTGCACCGCTTGCCGCCACTCTTGCGGGAATTCACCCGACGTTACCCACAGGTCGCGCTGGATATTCAGTTCCTCGATTCGGAAGTGGCCTACGAAGAAATTCTGCATGGCCGCGCTGAACTGGCGGTCATCACCCTGGCGCCGGAGCCCCATGCGCTGGTCAAGGCCACGCCGGTGTGGGACGACCCGCTGGATTTCGTGGTCGCCCCGGAGCATTCGCTGATCAGCAACGGCCCGGTCAGCCTGGCGGACATCGCCCTGCACCCGGCAGTTTTCCCCGGTGGCAACACCTTTACCCACCACATCGTCCAGCGCCTGTTCGAGGCCCAGGGCCTGACGCCGAACATCGCCATGAGCACGAATTATCTGGAAACCATCAAGATGATGGTCTCCATCGGCCTGGCCTGGAGCGTTTTGCCGCGCACCATGCTCGATGAACAGGTTGCGCGCATACCTTTGCCCGGCATACAACTCACTCGCCAGCTAGGCTATATCCTGCACACGGAAAGGACGCTGTCGAACGCGGCGCGGGCATTTATGGCCTTGCTGGATGCGCAAATCGATCTGCCAGGGACTCCCGGCTAACTTGTGCTACTCCTATAGAGCCGCGAAACCCTGTGCCTAACGCCCCAATCAGCCCAAGGCCTGTTGCCAATGCCCAAACCCGCTGACCGTATTCCGCCCATGCCACGTATTCAGGCCATTGATCCGCATCGCTCCGAGCAAAGCTGGGAAAGCGCTCCGCAGTTGTTGGCGGCCCTCAATGGCGCTCACTTGGGCGCCTGGTATTGGGACATCGAGCGCGGGCAGATCAGTTGGTCCCGGGGCACTCAGGCGCTGTTTGGCTTCGATCCCCGGCAGCCACTGCCGGAAGACCTGGAATACCTTGACCTGCTGCCACCGGAGGATCGGGCAAAAACCATTCGCGCGTTCCATCAGGTGATCGCCGGCGCGCCACTGGAACAGGCGATGCATCACCGCATCCGCTGGCCCGATGGCAGCCTGCACTGGCTGGAGATCAACGGCAGCCTGTTGCCCGACAAACACGGCCGGCCACGAATGATCGGGGTGATTCGTGAAATCACCCACCAGCGCCAACGGGAACAAGCCCTGAGCAGCTCGGAAAAGCGCTTCGCCACGCTGTTTCACCTGTGCCCGAACATGGTGTTGCTGACCCGCCAGGAAGACGGCTTGATCAGCGAGGCCAACCAGTATTTCGAAAGCCTGTTCGGCTGGCCGGTGCAAAGTGCCATTGGCCGCACCACCCTGGAACTGGGCCTCTGGGTGCACCCGGAGCAACGGGCGGCGCTGGTCAAGGCAACCAAGGCCAAGGGCGAACTGATCAGCATGGAAGTGCAGTTTCGCGCCAGCAATGGCCAGGTCCACGACGGCATCCTCAGCGCGCAAAAAGTCGAGCTTGAGGGCCAGCCGTACCTGTTGAGTACTTTCCTCGACACCACCGAGCGCAAAGTCGCCGAACACGCCCTCAAAGACAGCCAGGAACGCCTCGACCTGGCCCTGGACTCGGCGCAATTGGGCACCTGGGACTGGCACATTCCCAGCGGCATGCTTTATGGCTCGGCACGTGCAGCGCAACTCCATGGGCTGGAAGCCAAACCGTTCCACGAAGCCTTCGACGAGTTTTTCGAAGGCGTACCCGGCGAAGAACGCGACAGCATGCGCAACGCCTACCGCAGCCTGCGCGAAGGGCCGGCGGGCAACTATCAACTGACCTACCGCGTGCAATTGCCCGACGGCAGTTCGCGCTACCTGGAAAGCCGCGCCCGACTCTACCGCGATGAAAACGGCCTGCCGCTGCGCATGGCCGGGACCTTGCTGGACATCACTGATCAGGTTGAACGGGAACAGCGGCTGGTCGCATCGGAGGAGAAATTTGCCACGCTGTTCCAGGTCAGCCCGGACCCGATCTGCGTCACCCGCCAGGACAGCGGCCTGTTCATCGAAATCAACTCCGCGTTTACCCAGACCTTCGGCTGGACCACAAGCGATGTGATTGACCGCAGCGCCGACGAAATCGGCCTGTGGGACGCCTCGGCGAAAAGCCTGCAACGAATCGAGCAGGTGATTCGCGAACAAGGCCTGAACAACGTCGCGATCCTCGTCCAGCACAAGGACGGCCAGGCCCTGACTTGCGTGATCTCCAGCCGCCAGATCAGCGTCGGCGACCAACCGTGCATCGTCACCACCCTGCGCGACATCACCCAGCAACAGCGTTCGGAAGCGGCGCTCAAGGCCAGCGAGGAGAAATTCGCCAAGGCGTTTCACTCCAGCCCCGACGCCATCACCATCACCGAGCGCGACACGGGGCGCTATTTGGAGGTTAACGACGGTTTCTGTCGCCTGACCGGTTACCGCGCCGACGAAGTGATTGGCAAAACCGTGTATCAGGTCGGGATCTGGGCTGAAGAAAAACAACGCTCGGCGCTGCTGGCCGAGCTACAGATCAAGGGCCGCGTGCATCACCAGGAAATGCTCGGGCGCAATAAACGCGGCGAATTGTTGACCGTGGAAGTGTCGGTCGAACCCATCACCCTCAACGAAACCGCGTGCCTGCTGCTGACCGCCCGTGACGTCAGCCTGCTGAAAAACGCCGAAGCGCAGATCCGTCACCTGGCCTACCACGACCCGCTGACCAACCTGCCCAACCGCGCACTCTTGATGGATCGCCTGAGTCAGCAGATCGCCCTGCTCAAACGCCACAACCTGCGTGGCGCGTTGATGTTTCTCGATCTCGACCACTTCAAGCACATCAACGATTCCCTCGGCCACCCAGTGGGCGACACGGTGCTGAAGATCATCACCGCGCGGCTCGAAGCGAGTGTGCGCATGGAAGACACCGTGGCGCGGCTCGGCGGTGATGAGTTTGTGGTGTTGCTCAGCGGGTTGGAGGGTTCACGCAGCGAGGTCAGCGAGCAGGTTCGGGAACTGGCGGACACCTTGCGCGAATTGCTGTCGGAACCGATGTTCCTCGACGGCCAGCGCCTGCAAGTCACGCCGAGCATCGGCATCGCACTGATCCCCGATCACGGCTCGACCCCGACGGACTTGCTCAAGCGCGCCGACATTGCCCTTTACCGGGCCAAGGATTCGGGGCGCAACACCACGCAGATGTACCACAACACCATGCAGAAGGCCGCCAGTGAGCGGTTGCGCATGGAAACCGACCTGCGTCTGGCCCTGTCCCGGGGCGAATTCAGCGTGCATTACCAGCCGCAAGTGGATGCCCAGGACAATCGCATCATCGGCGCCGAAGCCCTAGTGCGCTGGAATCACCCGGAACTGGGCGCGCAATCGCCCACCGAATTCATCAAGGTGTTGGAAGACAGCGGGCTGATTCTGGAGGTCGGCACCTGGATTCTCGACGAAGCCTGCGATGCCTTTAAACAATTGATCGCCAAGGGCCTGATCGACCCGCTCAATTTCAGCCTGTGCGTGAACATCAGCCCGCGACAATTCCGCCAGAACGATTTTGTCGAACGTATCGAACGCAGCCTCAGCAACCATGGCCTGCCCTGTTCGCTGCTGAAACTGGAGATCACCGAAGGCATCGTCATCCAGAACCTGGAAGACACCATCAACAAAATGCGCCGCTTGAAGAAACTCGGCGTGAGCTTTGCCATGGACGACTTCGGCACCGGTTATTCCTCGCTGACTTACCTCAAGCGCCTGCCGGTGGACACGCTGAAAATCGACCAGTCGTTCATCCGCGACGCCACCACCGACCCCAACGACGCCGAAATCATCCGCGCCATCGTCGCCATGGCTCGCAGCCTTGGCCTGGAAGTGATTGCCGAAGGTGTTGAAACCCCAGAGCAACTGGAGTTTCTGCAAGGGCTGGGATGCCATTTGTACCAAGGGTATTTGCACAGCCGACCGTTGCCGGTGGAGGCGTTCCAAAAACTCCTCAAGTAACATGCCACCCCGTAGGAGCTGCCGAAGGCTGCGATCTTTTGATCTTGTTTTTGCAGCGCAATGCCCGACGCGAAGATCAAAAGATCGCAGCCTTCGGCAGCTCCTACTCAGGCACAAAAAAAAGGGCGCCAATGGCGCCCTTCTCATTGCTCGGCTCAGTGTTGCAGAGCCGGCTGCTGCGTCCCGTTGATCGGGATGCGTTTGGCTTTCGCCTCTTCCGGAACAACCCGCAGCAGGTCGATGCTCAACAGGCCGTTGCTCAGGTCGGCGGACTTGATCTCGATGTGATCAGCCAATCGGAACGACAACTTGAACGCGCGCTGGGCGATGCCCTGATGCAGGTAAGTCACGCTGTCATTGGCGTCGCGTTTGCCGCCGCTGATGGTCAGCACACCTTTCTCGACTTGCAGCTCCAGGTCTTATTCCTGGAAGCCGGCGGCCGCCACGACGATGCGATATTGATCGTCACCGTGTTTTTCCACGTTATAAGGCGGATAGGTGCTACCTGGCTCGTTGCGCAGGGCGGTTTCGAACAGGTCGTTGAAACGGTCGAAACCTACCGAGGAACGGAACAGTGGCGCTAAGGAAAATGCAGTACTCATGATTCAAATCTCCTGAAAACAATCAGCAAGTTTTTTATCTCCGCGACCCGAATTCGGCATCGCGTAACCCTTAAATAGGGACCGCCAATTACATTTCAAGAGATTATTTGCAGATTTTTTCAGGCCGCTTCCGCCACCTGCAGCCCCAGCAAACGCGAGACATGATCCAGTTCAGTTTCACGCCGCAGCACCGTAAACAGCGCCACCGCTTCAGGATAATTGCGGGTCAGCATCGCCAGCCATTGCTTCAGGCGGCCCGGGGATTGGCGAGGTGTCATCTGCGCCTTGGCTTGCAGCCAGAAATCCTGGATCAGCGGCAGCAGCTCGGCCCAAGTCATCTCGATCACTTCTTCACCGGCGCGGGCGGCGGCGATTTGCCGGGCCAGGTCCGGACGCGAAACCAGGCCACGACCGAGCATGATGTCTTCAACGCCACTGATTTCGCGGCAGCGGCGCCAGTCTTCGACGCTCCAAATGTCGCCGTTGGCGAACACCGGCACTTTGACGACTTCTTGCACCCGAGGTATCCATTCCCAATGGGCCGGCGGTTTGTAGCCGTCGGTCTTGGTCCGCGCGTGCACCACGATGTGGGCGGCGCCGCCTTCGGCCAGGGCGGTGGCGCAGACCAGCGCGCCGTCCGGGCTGTCGAAGCCCAGACGCATTTTGGCGGTGACCGGAATATGCGCAGGCACCGCACGGCGCACGGTTTCGACGATTTCGTTGAGCAGTTCAGGTTCTTTAAGCAGGACCGCGCCGCCACGGGACTTGTTGACGGTCTTGGCCGGGCAGCCGAAGTTCAGATCGATGACTTCGGAACCCAGCTCACAGGCCAGCGCGGCGTTTTCCGCCAGACATACCGGGTCGGAACCGAGCAATTGCACGCGCAGCGGTACGCCGGACGCGGTTCGGGCACCGTTCAGCAGTTCCGGGCCGAACTTGTGGTAATAGGCAGGCGTGAGCAGTTGATCGTTGATCCGAATGAATTCGGTCACGCACCAATCGATACCGCCGACGCGGGTCAGCACGTCCCGCAGGATGTTGTCGACCAACCCCTCCATGGGCGCCAAAGCAATTTGCATGGGAAAACACACTCAACAAAAAACGTGCGGCAGTTTACAGGTTTCACCCCGCAGGAGCTGCCGAAGGCTGCGATCTTTTGATCTTGCCTTTCAAAATCAAGATCAAAAGATCGCAGCCTTCGGCAGCTCCTACACAGAGCGGTGTCAGCCTGGGGTTTGCAGCGCCGGGCCATAGCCCTCGATAAACTCCGCCGGCATGCGCTTGGGCTTGCCGGTGGACAGTTCGATGCAGACGAAAGTGGTTTGCGCGCGCAGCAGCGTGGTGTTGTCGCTGGGGCGTTTCAATTGGAAGTACCGGGTCATTTTCAGGCGCTGGTCCCAATCGACGATCCAGGTCGCCAATTGCAACTCGTCGCCTTCATAGGCGGCGCCGAGGTAATCAATCTCATGACGCACCACGGCCATCGCCCGATCCAGCCGACGGTACTCGACCAGGTCCAAGCCGAGCCGTTGCGAGTGGCGCCAGGCACAGCGTTCGAGCCAGGTCACGTACACCGCGTTGTTGGCGTGGCCCAGCCCGTCGATGTCCTCGGCGCCGACTTCCAGATCAATGATAAATGGCGTTGCCCGATCCCAGCCCATGCCCCACTCCCGGTCAGATAAATTCGACCGGGGCAGTGTAACGGATGCTCAGGCCGATTGCCGCGCTTGAAGGCTGCGGCCCGCCAGCAGTGATAACACCCCATCAATCACCCGAGGGTCTGCCAGCACGCGCTGGTGACCACCTTCCTCCAGGCGCAGCAGGCGACTGTCGAACCAGGCTTCGTGGATCAGTTGGGCTTCCTTGGCCTGCACATAGCAATCGTCTTCGGCGTGGACGATCAGCCCCGGCATGTCCAGTTGATAGTGCGCGACATCCAGGGTGGCTGCGCGCATGCCGACGTCTTTCTCGACCTGGCGAATAAACGCCGAGCGCGCTTTCGGCGGCAGCCGTACATAACGGGCAAAACCACGCAGCACACCGAGAATTCGCGCCGGAGCGGCAATCGTGACCAGGGTTTCGGTGCGCAACCCCAACTGCACGGCGAGCATCGCGCTGGCGCCACCCATCGAATGGCCGATCACCGCTTGCAGGGGTGGCAATTCAGCGGCGGCTTCGAGCATGGCCCGGGCGAACAGCACCACATTCGCTTCGCGACCTGGCGAACGACCATGGGCCGGACCATCGAGGGCCACAACGGTGTAACCGGCCTCCACCAGCGCAGTGATGAGGCTGGCGAACTGCGTCGGCCGCCCCTCCCAACCGTGCATCAGCAAGACCGTCGGGCCCTGCCCCCAGCGCAACGCCGAGAGGCCGAAGCGTAAAGTAATTCGCTCGGATTTCGCCAGCAGCGGCAATTCCCAGTCACGGGGAGCAAACGAACGTGGCGTCATGAACGCCAACCGCATTTTGCTCGCCACCAGTTTTGGTGCGAACCAGCCCAAGGTGCCATTAACGCCACGAACCCACTTTAACGTGCTCATCGCTCTCACTCCTCAGGCCAATGCCTTCAGGTCACAGCACCGCTGACTTGGCGGCGCGCAGCAATCGATCGGACAACTCGCCTGGCCCCAACGCCCGCGCCAGCGCCAACCCACCGACCATCAGGGCCATGTCGGCCAGGGCTTTGTCGGTGTCTTCCGGGCTGGCCGCCAACTGCGCGACCATGATTTCCAAGTGTTCATTCAACGCCGCGCGGAACTCATCCGGCAGACGACCCAATTCACCCACCGACGCAGGGATCGGGCACGCGGACTCCGAGGAGTCACGGTGTTTGCGCGACAGGTAAAACGCAGCGACCAAGGCGCGACGTTCTTCACCGGTCAATTCGGCATCCATATCGGCAATCAGCTCACGACGGTGGCTGAGCAGTTGCTTGAACGCCTCCAGCATCATCGCGTCCTTGCTTTCGAAGTGCGCGTAGAAGCCGCCGACGGTCAGACCGGCCGCGCCCATCACTTCGCCCACGCTCGGCTCGGCCGGGCCGCGCTGGATCAGCGCTGCGCTGGCAGCCTTGAGGATGCGTTCGCGGGTTTGAGCTTTTTTATCGTTCATCGTTGCCTCCGAATATTACGATTAGAATATTATTCGCATAATAAATTTGCGCAAGTCATGGCTGTGACCGCTGGTCTGAAGAACAGTTTTGAGAAAAAGGAGAATTGGCCAAACGCCAGACAAACAAAAGGGCCATTCAATAATTGAATGACCCTTATAAATCCCGCAGAGCGGGTAATCGTGGCGTCCCCTAGGGGACTCGAACCCCTGTTACCGCCGTGAAAGGGCGGTGTCCTAGGCCACTAGACGAAGGGGACACAAACCCTTCTATACAACTGATCAACGCTGAGTGCTGATCGCCTCAAGGCCGGTGTGGCCAGACCTTGAGTTGTAAAATTGGTGGAGCTAAACGGGATCGAACCGTTGACCTCTTGCATGCCATGCAAGCGCTCTCCCAGCTGAGCTATAGCCCCGATTTATCGCCTGGCGGCGGAGCAGCATCTTGCGACACTGCTTCTGTAAAACTGGCGTCCCCTAGGGGACTCGAACCCCTGTTACCGCCGTGAAAGGGCGGTGTCCTAGGCCACTAGACGAAGGGGACGCAAACCCTTCTATACAACAGATCAACGCTGAGTGCTGATCGCTTCAAGGCCGGTGTGGCCAGACCTTGAAGTGTAAATTGGTGGAGCTAGACGGGATCGAACCGTCGACCTCTTGCATGCCATGCAAGCGCTCTCCCAGCTGAGCTATAGCCCCTCATCGCTGAGGACGGGGCGAATCTTAATGGCGCATCGAAAGGCTGTCAAACTTATTTTTAAAATATTTCAAAGTTTTTTGCCGACATAACAATCACTTACCGCCCTCACCCCGAAAAACCGGGGGTGTGGGAAAGAACGCAGGCCCGTAGGAGCTGGCGCAGCCTGCGATCTTTTGGGGAGCACCGAAGAGCAAGATCAAAAGATCGCAGCCTTCGGCAGCGCCTACAGGGGTTGCATTTCAATGTAGGCGCTGACGCAGCCTGCGATCTTTCTAGGCCTCGCCGGTAATCAGGCGATGTTGCCCAACAGTTTTTCCCACTCCTTGTTTTCCTTCTTCGACACGCCACCGATCAGGTCGAGGGCCTGGCGCAGACGGAAACGCGTCAGGTCCGGGCCGAGGATTTCCATCGCATCGAGCACCGACACCGAACTCGCCTGCCCGGTAATCGCGGCAAACATCAGAGGCATCGCGTCACGCAGCTTCAGTTCCAGGGATTCGACCACCGCTTGAATCGTCGCGGTGATGCTGTCCTTTTCCCACTGGCGCAGGCTTTCGAGCTTCCACAGGATCAACTGCATCAACTGACGAACCTGATCGCCCGAGAGCTTCTTGGATTCGAACAGCTTGGCATCCGGGTTCACGCCACCAGCGAAGAAGAACCCGGCCAGCGGCGCAACCTGGCTGAAGGTTTCAACCCGGCCCTGCACATGAGGCGCGATCTTCATCATGTATTCAGGATTCAGCGCCCACGTCTGCAAGCGCGAAGCGAACTCTTCCACCGGCAGGTCACGCAGCCACTGGCCGTTGAGCCACGAGAGTTTCTCGACGTCGAAAATCGGCCCGCCGAGGGAGACGCGGCTCAGGTCGAAGTTGTCGACCATTTCCTGCAACGAGAACTTCTCGCGCTCGTCCGGCATCGACCAGCCCATGCGGCCCAGGTAGTTGAGCATCGCTTCCGGCATGAAGCCCATGCGCTCGTAGAAGGTCACCGAGGTCGGGTTCTTGCGTTTGGACAGCTTGCTCTTGTCCGGGTTACGCAGCAGCGGCATGTAGCACAGCTCCGGCTGTTCCCAGCCGAAGTATTCGTACAACAGGATCAATTTCGGCGCCGACGGCAGCCATTCTTCGCCGCGCAGCACGTGGGTGATACCCATCAAATGGTCATCGACCACGTTGGCCAGGAAGTACGTCGGCAGGCCGTCAGTCTTCATCAGCACCTGCATGTCCATGCGATCCCACGGGATCTCGACGTCGCCACGCAGCATGTCCGGCACCACGCACACGCCTTCGCTCGGCACTTTCATGCGAATCACATGAGGTTCGCCGGCGGCCAGGCGGGAAGCGACTTCTTCTTTCGACAGCAGCAACGCGCGGCCGTCGTAACGCGGGGTTTCGCCACGGGCCATTTGCTCGGCACGCATCTGGTCCAGCTCTTCGGCGGTGCAGAAGCACGGGAAGGCATGGCCCATTTCCACCAGTTGCTGGCAGTACTTCTGGTAGATATCGCCGCGCTCGCTTTGACGGTAAGGACCGTGCGGGCCGCCGACATCCGGGCCTTCGCTCCACTCGATACCCAACCAGCGCAGGGCGTCGAAAATCTGCTGTTCGGACTCGCGGGTCGAACGCAATTGATCGGTGTCTTCGATCCGCAGGATGAACTCACCGCCATGCTGCTTGGCAAAGCAGTAGTTGAACAATGCGATGTAAGCGGTACCTACGTGGGGGTCCCCGGTAGGCGATGGCGCGATGCGCGTGCGGACGGTGGTCATGGCAAGTCTCGAAATGAAGATCAAACAAAGGGGCGAATGGTAACAGGCGATGCCCGCCCGGCTCCAGTCAGCAGGGCATTTAAGCCAAGGTTGCGTCTACAACGCCCGTATGCCGTGGTGAATGGCCGAATATCAGCCGATGGCATTTACCGTTTATCGGCTGTATGCCAGATTCAGCTGCTGATAACTTTCCTTACACTTTCTCGACTACAGTCTGCCCCATGCCTGCCCAACTCAAGCGTCGCCTGTTTATTTTCCTGCTGATCGTCCTGCTGATTGCCGGGGGCTTTTTCGCTCACTGGTTTTTCAAGGGCCGCTTTTATGAAAGCACCGACAACGCCTATGTCCAGGGCGAGATCACCCGCGTCTCCAGCCAATTGGGCGCGCGCATCGATGAAGTGCTGGTGCAGGACAATCAGCACGTCGAAAAAGGCCAACTGCTGATCAAACTTGAGGGCGATGACTTCCACCTCGCCGTGGATCGCGCCAACGCCGCCCTGGCCATGCGCGAAGCCGAGCAGGTGCAAGCCCGCAGCAAACTGACCCAACAAAGCAGCCTGATCGCCGCCAGCGATGCGCAAGTCGCCTCCAGCCAGGCCAGCCTTGGCCGCTCGCAGATCGATCTGTCCCGCGCCCAGACCTTGCGTAAACCCGGTTACGTTTCCGAAGAACGGGTGACCACCCTCTCCGCCGACAACCACATCGCCCGCTCGCAAGTGACCAAGGCCCAGGCCGACGCACAGAGTCAGCGCCAGCAAGTCAACGCCCTGAGCGCCGAAATCAAACGCCTGGATGCGATGATCGCCAACGCCAAGACCGATTTGGCCCAGGCGCAGTTGAACCTGACCCGCAGCGAAATCCACGCGCCGATCAGCGGCCTGATCGGCCAGCGCGCCGCCCGCAATGGCCAGTATGTGCAGGCCGGCGCTTATCTGCTGTCGATCGTCCCGGACCAGGACATCTGGATTCAGGCCAATTTCAAGGAAACCCAGATCGGCCACATGCAGCCCGGCCAGAAAGCCGAACTGACTTTTGATGCCTATGGCGACACGCCGATCCAGGCGCGGGTCGAAAGCCTGTTCGCCGCTTCAGGTGCGCAGTTCAGTCTGTTGCCGCCGGACAATGCCACGGGCAACTTCACCAAAGTCGTACAGCGGATTCCGGTAAAACTGACGTTCGCCGCAGACAATCCCCTGCACGGCAAGATCCGCCCGGGCATGTCGGTCACCGTCAAAGTGAACATCAAAGACGCCCCTGACGATGGCCGGTGATCAACTGATCCGCCCGGCCGGGGAACCGACCCGGCGGGACTGGATTGCGGTGATGAGCGTGATGCTCGGCGCCTTCATGGCCGTGCTCGATATCCAGATCACCAACTCATCGCTCAAGGACATTCAGGGTGCGCTGTCGGCGACCCTGGAAGAAGGCTCGTGGATTTCCACTTCGTATCTGGTGGCGGAAATCATCATGATCCCGCTGACCGCGTGGCTGGTGCAGTTGCTGTCGGCCCGGCGTCTGGCGGTGTGGGTATCGCTGGGTTTTCTCGCCGCCTCGCTGCTGTGCTCGATGGCCTGGAGTCTGGAGAGCATGATCGTCTTCCGTGCCTTGCAGGGCTTCACCGGCGGCGCACTGATCCCGCTGGCGTTTACCCTGACGCTGATCAAACTCCCGGAACACCACCGCGCCAAAGGCATGGCCATGTTCGCCATGACCGCGACGTTCGCGCCCTCTATCGGCCCGACCATCGGTGGCTGGCTGACGGAAAACTGGGGCTGGGAATACATTTTCTACATCAACATCCCACCGGGCCTGATCATGATCGCCGGCCTGATGTATGGCCTGGAGAAGAAAGAGGCGCACTGGGAATTGCTCAAAAGCACTGACTACATGGGCATTCTCACCCTCGGCGTCGGCCTCGGTTGTTTGCAGGTATTTCTTGAGGAAGGTCACCGTAAGGACTGGCTGGAATCGAACCTGATCGTCAGCCTGGGCAGCATTGCGCTGTTCAGTTTGATCACCTTTGTGATCGTGCAGTGTTCCAAACCCAATCCGCTGATCAACCTGCGAATACTGGGCAATCGCAACTTCGGCTTATCGAGTATTTCCAGCCTGGGCATGGGCGTCGGGTTGTATGGCTCGATTTATCTGCTGCCGCTGTACTTGGCGCAGATCCAGAACTACAACGCCTTGCAGATCGGCGAAGTGATCATGTGGATGGGGGTGCCGCAGCTATTCCTGATTCCGCTGGTACCGAAACTGATGAAATTTATCCCGCCGAAATGGCTGTGTACCCTCGGTTTCGGGTTGTTTGGCTTGGCGAGTTTTTCCTCGGGCGTGTTGAATCCGGATTTCGCCGGACCGCAGTTCAATCAGATCCAGATCATCCGCGCACTGGGCCAGCCGTTGATCATGGTGACCATCTCACTGATCGCCACGGCGTACATCCTGCCGCAGGATGCCGGGTCGGCGTCGAGCCTGTTCAACATCCTGCGTAACCTCGGCGGCGCGATCGGCATCGCCCTCCTCGCCACGTTGCTGGATGCGCGGACCAAGACCTACTTCGATTACTTGCGCGAATCGATTGTGCCAAGCAATCCGCAGGTGGCGGAGCGCATGGCGTCAATGGCGGACCGGTTTGGCAGTGACAACGCGGCACTGGGCAAGATGAGTGAAATCGTCCACCAGCAGGCCGCGATCATGGCCTACAACGATGCGTTTCACTTTGTCGGGATTGCGCTGGGGATCAGCATGCTGGCGGTGCTGCTGACCAAGGCCTTGCCGGCGGGGTTGAAGGCTGGGGAAGCTCACTGATGCACCACAATCCTTTGTAGGAGCTGCCGAAGGCTGCGATCTTTTGATCTTGTTAAGGGCAACGATCAAAAGATCGCAGCCTTCGGCAGCTCCTACAGGGGTCTGTCAGACAGCGATCAACCGGTCCCGCAACTTGCCAATCTCGTCGCGCATCTGCGCCGCTGCTTCGAATTCCAGGTCGCGGGCGAGCTGGTACATCTTCTCTTCCAGCCCCTTGATACGCTTGGCGATCTCGCCCGGCGAGCGCAATTCGGCTTCGTACTTGGCACTTTCCTCGGCAGCCTTGGCCATGCCTTTGCGCTTCTTGCTGCGCGACCCCGGCACGGTGGCGCCTTCCATGATGTCGGCGACGTCCTTGAACACGCCTTTGGGCGTGATGCCGTTGGCCAAGTTGAATGCAATCTGCTTGTCGCGACGGCGCTCGGTCTCGCCGATGGCCCGCTCCATCGAACCGGTGATCCGGTCGGCGTACAGAATCGCCCGACCATTGAGGTTACGCGCCGCCCGGCCGATGGTCTGGATCAGCGAGCGCTCGGAACGCAGGAAGCCTTCCTTGTCCGCGTCCAGAATCGCCACCAGCGACACTTCCGGCATGTCCAGGCCTTCACGCAGCAGGTTGATCCCCACTAGCACATCGAAGGTGCCGAGGCGCAAGTCGCGGATGATTTCGACCCGCTCCACGGTGTCGATGTCCGAGTGCAGGTAACGCACACGCACGCCGTGGTCGGCCAGGTAATCGGTCAAGTCTTCGGACATGCGCTTGGTCAGCGTGGTGACCAGCACCCGCTCTTCCAGGGCCACGCGCTTGCCGATTTCCGAGAGCAGGTCGTCGACCTGGGTCAGCGCCGGACGGATTTCGATTTGCGGGTCCACCAGACCGGTCGGGCGCACCAGTTGCTCGACCACGCGACCGGCGTGTTCGGCTTCGTAGTTGCCCGGCGTGGCCGAGACAAAAATCGTCTGCGGGCTGATTTGTTCGAATTCGTCGAACCGCATCGGCCGGTTATCCAGCGCTGATGGCAGGCGGAAGCCGTACTCCACCAACGTCTCTTTGCGCGAACGGTCGCCCTTATACATCGCGCCGACCTGCGGCACGCTGACGTGGGATTCGTCGATCACCAGCAAGGCGTCGGCCGGCAGGTAATCGAACAAGGTTGGCGGCGCCTGGCCGGACTCACGGCCCGACAGGTAGCGCGAGTAGTTTTCGATGCCGTTGCAGTAACCCAGTTCGAGGATCATCTCCAGGTCAAACCGGGTGCGCTGCTCCAGACGCTGGGCTTCTACCAGTTTGTTATTGCTGCGCAGGTAGTCCAGGCGTTCCTGAAGCTCGACTTTGATGCCTTCGATAGCGCCGAGCAGGGTTTCCCGTGGGGTGACGTAGTGGCTTTTCGGGTAGAAGGTGAAACGCGGTAACTGGCGGGTGACTTCACCGGTCAACGGATCGAAGGCGGAAATTTTCTCCACTTCGTCATCGAAGAGTTCGATGCGGATCGCTTCAAAATCCGATTCCGCTGGGTGGATGTCGATCACATCACCGCGCACCCGGAAAGTCGCCCGGGCGAAATCCATGTCGTTGCGGGTGTATTGCAAGTCTGCCAAGCGGCGCAGCAAGGCGCGCTGATCGAGCTTGTCGCCGCGATCCACGTGCAAGACCATTTTCAGATAGGTTTCCGGGCTGCCCAAGCCGTAGATGCAGGACACCGTGGTAACGATGATCGCGTCCTTGCGCTCCAGCAGCGCTTTGGTCGCCGAGAGACGCATCTGCTCGATGTGGTCGTTGATCGAGGCATCCTTCTCGATGAAGGTGTCCGACGACGGCACGTAGGCCTCGGGCTGGTAGTAGTCGTAGTAGGAAACGAAGTACTCGACGGCGTTGTTCGGGAAGAACGCCTTGAACTCGCCGTACAACTGCGCGGCCAGGGTCTTGTTCGGTGCCAACACCAGGGTCGGACGCTGCACTTGGGCGATCACGTTGGCGATGCTGAAGGTCTTGCCCGAGCCGGTCACACCGAGCAACGTCTGGTGCGCCAGCCCGGCTTCGATGCCTTCGACCATCAGGCGGATGGCTTCCGGCTGATCGCCGGCGGGCTCGAAGCGGGTGACTAGCTGGAATTCAGACATACGAAACCTCTGGATTCGCGCCTTGCACGGTCAAACCGGACAGGAACGAGAAAGACCGCAAACGACCGATGTCGCCCGAGGAAAAAACTGGATTGAGCTCAATGTGGAGCCGATTGCCCGCGCTTTCAAGGCAAACGTCCTACATCCCTCGAAGTCTTTGACGATGCCAATCGACTAACGGTCGAAAAATAATCGAAAAAACTTGCCCCAAAAGCCGAATCGTCTGTCGCCAGCCATCGCAGATGGCCTTTATACTAGCTCCCCGTTTGTGCACCGCTCTAGTGCATTCGGCTGGAGCGCGACACGTCCCTCCACACTCCATTCAGAGCCGCCGCAAAAATGAGCCTGTTCTCCGCTGTCGAAATGGCACCACGCGATCCAATCCTGGGCCTCAACGAAGCATTCAACGCCGATACCCGTACCAACAAGGTCAACCTGGGGGTCGGTGTTTACTGCAACGAGGAGGGGCGAATTCCACTCCTGCGCGCCGTTGTCGAAGCCGAGACGATTCGCGTCGCTCAACACGCTTCCCGTGGCTACTTGCCAATCGACGGTATCGCCGCCTACGACCAGGCCGTGCAGAAACTGCTGTTCGGCAATGACTCGCCACTGATCGCTTCCGGCCGCGTCCTCACCACCCAAGCCGTTGGTGGCACGGGCGCCCTGAAAATCGGTGCCGACTTCCTCAAGCAACTGCTGCCGAACGCCGTCGTGGCAATCAGCGACCCAAGCTGGGAAAACCACCGCGCACTGTTCGAAACCGCCGGTTTCCCGGTGCAGAACTATCGCTACTACGACGCCGCGACCCACGACGTTAACCGCGCCGGCCTGCTGGAAGACCTGAACGCCCTGCCGTCCGGTTCCATCGTTGTGCTGCACGCCTGCTGCCACAACCCGACCGGCGTCGATCTGAGCCCGGCGGACTGGAACAACGTTCTGGACGTCGTGAAAGCCAAAGGTCACGTACCGTTCCTCGACATGGCCTACCAGGGCTTTGGCGACGGCATCAACGAAGACGCCGCCGCTGTGCGTCTGTTCGCCGAATCGGGCCTGACCTTCTTTGTCTCCAGCTCGTTCTCCAAATCCTTCTCGCTGTACGGCGAGCGCGTGGGCGCCCTGTCGATCGTCAGCGAATCGAAAGAAGAAAGCGCCCGCGTGCTGTCGCAAGTCAAACGCGTAATCCGCACCAACTACTCCAACCCGCCGACCCACGGTGCAAGCATCGTCGCCGCCGTGCTGAACAGCCCGGAACTGCGCGCGCAGTGGGAAGAAGAACTGGCCGAAATGCGCCTGCGGATTCGCGGCATGCGCATCCAGATGGTCGAGGCGCTGGCGAAACAGGCACCGCAGCGCGACTTCAGCTTCGTCGGTCGTCAACGCGGCATGTTCTCTTACTCCGGCCTGACGGTTGAGCAAGTGACTCGCCTGCGCAGCGAGTTCGGTATCTACGCCCTGGACACCGGCCGCATCTGCGTGGCAGCGCTGAACCAGAGCAACATCGACGCGGTGACCAAGGCCATCGTTGCGGTGATCTGAGTCTCAGCGTGATACGAAAACGGGGAGCCCTTGGGCTTCCCGTTTTTTATTTGTCGCAGATAAGTGTCAAAGCGATGTCTGTGCCCTCTAAACTCCACACAGCTATCCACTGTAGGAGCAAGGCTTGCCCGCGATGAGGCTATGACATTCAACATAGCCACTGGCTGATCAACCGCCATCGCGGGCAAGCCTTGCTCCTACAACGTTTGTGTACACCCTGGAATATCGACGAGAGCTCACATGAAAAACGACGACCTACGCGCTGACCGGGACGAACTGGACCATTTCGCGCCCCGCACCACCCCGACCAAACGCGGCAACAATCTGGTGCTGCAAGTGGCTGCCGGCGTGTTTCTTGGCGGCCTGGCCCTGTGGCTGGTGCAACTGGGCGCCACGTCGCTGTATGCCAAGCTGATGCTCGGCACCTTCACCTTCGGCGGTTAAGCCAGTTCGGTTGCGCGCTGGCTGGCGGCGTCGTCATACGCCACGTAAAGCGATTCAGCCACTTGGCTTTTGATCGCCTTGGCGCTTTCCAGGCCAAGGACAAAACCTTCAGCCTTGCCACCGGCGCGATTCAGTTCGTCGGCGGTGCTGGCCTGAGTGATGGCGTCGAACAGTTTCTCGGCGTGCGGGCCAACCCCTTTGGGCAGGCTGATCTGGGCGATGCTCATGCGAACACCCCGTTGTTTGGCGATGTGAGTACTGGATGGTTCATGGCGCTTACCTTTTCGGCGAATGGCCGGCAGCGCGTGTAAACACTTCCGGGCGGCTATGGTAGACCTCTGCTACGGTTCTGGTAACCGCCAATGGCCGATAAACTACCGTTGCCGCCACTGAATCGCTCAAGTGACCAATGGGTGCTTGACTTCTCTTTTTGAATCAGTAACATACACGCCATTCCGCGATAGCTCAGTTGGTAGAGCAAGTGACTGTTAATCACTGGGTCCCTGGTTCGAGTCCAGGTCGTGGAGCCAGACAGAAGTAACGAAAAGCCCCTGAATCGAAAGGTTCAGGGGCTTTTTTGTGGGTGCATGAAAAGTCAAAAGATCGCAGCCTTCGGCAGCTCCTACAGATGACGCGAGTCTCTGCAGGAGCTGCCGAAGGCTGCGATCTTTTGATCTACAGCCCGTTTAGCCAGTGCAGCAATCAGACATGCTCACCGCTTTTTGCATGAGCCGCCCGATGCTCACTCGACTCATGGGCCGCTTCCACCACCGGAATCTCATTCCCGTCGCAGTCACGCAGTTTGCCCTCGCTGAAGTAATCCCCTTCACGCAGCGCCGCCAGATCCTGATAACGCAGCACCCGCTCAGTACCGGCCGCAAACACTGACTGCTGGTCCGAGTTGCCGGTGGTGAAGTGGTTGAAGGTCAGGTTCAACACAATCGCCATGATCGCCGACGAGCTGATGCCCGAATGGAAGATCGTCGCGAACCAGCTCGGGAAGTGGTCGTAGAAGTTCGGCGCGGCGATGGGGATCATGCCGAAACCAATGGAGGTCGCGACGATGATCAGGTTGACGTTGTTGCGGTAGTCGACCTTGGACAACGTACGAATGCCGCTCGCCGCCACGGTGCCAAACAGCACGATGCCGGCGCCGCCAAGCACCGAGGTCGGCACCGCTGCGATAACCCGGCCCATGAACGGCAACAGCCCGAGGATCACCAGGAACACGCCGCCGGTGGCCACCACGAAACGGCTCTTGATGCCGGTCACCGCCACCAGTCCAACGTTCTGGGCGAAGGCACTTTGGGTGAAGGAGCCGAAAATCGGCGCGATCATGCTCGACAGCATGTCAGCGCGCAGGCCATTGCCCAGGCGTTTGGAATCGACTTTGGTGCCGATGATTTCGCCCACCGCCAGGATATCGGCGGAGGTTTCCACCAAGGTCACCATGATCACGATGCACATCGACAGGATCGCGGCGAAGTGGAAGGTCGGCATACCGAAGTGAAACGGTGCTGGAAAGCCGAACATCGGGCCCTGGGTAACGGACGAGAA
This sequence comes from Janthinobacterium sp. LPB2021202312-11-4, assembly GCF_037049705.1. Taxonomy (NCBI): domain Bacteria; kingdom Pseudomonadati; phylum Pseudomonadota; class Betaproteobacteria; order Burkholderiales; family Oxalobacteraceae; genus Janthinobacterium; species Janthinobacterium sp. LPB2021202312-11-4. Next base: position 57,943 of record NZ_JBAGKV010000030.1, read on the forward strand.
GTCCGCCATGCCGAGGAACACCGCGATCACCGTGCCGATGACCATCGCCAGCAGGATCGACAACCGGGAGATGGTCGCGCTGCCGATTTTGCTCAACAGCAGCACCAACACCAAAGTCACCGCCGCCAGACCGATGTTCGCCATGCTGCCAAAGTCCGGGGCGTGGCTGTTGCCGCCCATGGCCCAGCGTGCAGCCACCGGCATCAGCGTCAGGCCGATGGTGGTGATCACGATGCCCGTGACCAGCGGCGGGAAAAATTTGGTAATCCTTGAGAACACCGGCGTGATCAGCAAACCGATCAGCGACGCGGCAATGACCGCCCCGAGAATCGACTGGAAGCCACCCTCCCCGCCGCTGCTGACAATCGCCACCATCGTCGCGACGCCCGAGAACGACACGCCCTGTACCAGCGGCAACTGACAACCGAAAAACGGTAACCCGAGGGTCTGCAGCAATGTCGCCAAGCCCCCCGCAAACAATGAAGCAGCAATCAACAAACCGATGTCCGCCGGCGAAAGCCCGGCTGCCTGGCCGATGATCAAGGGCACCGCGACGATGCCGCCGTACATGGTCAGAACGTGTTGCAGGCCGTAAGCCATATTCGCGCCGATCCCAAGGTTTTCATCCTCAGGCCGTTGGTGTGAAACATGGGGCGTTTTCATGGTTGGGGGGGTTCCCTGGTTTTTGTTATGCGCACACTGTATGCAAGACTCAGGACAAATGTCTATAGAGTTGTATACAACTCATCAGTCAGATTATGGACATCTATCCATTCAGCCCGCTTGAGCTCCTCGCCCAACTCCGCAAAAACCTTGAAATACATCCTCCGCGCGCACCTGCCTTATCCCGCTAGTCTTTTTTCTTCATGGCGACCGCCGGCACGGATGCCCTCTTTTTTATACATATAAAGTATGCATAATGAAGCCATTCGAAATTCAGTACGACAAAGCAAAAAACGCGGCCAACAAACTCAAGCATCGAGGCGTCAGCCTGGCTGATACAGAATCGGTGTTTGACGACGAACAGGCGTTGAGGATGCAAGACGAAGACCATGACGAACAACGGTGGATCATCATGGGACGGGATGCCAGGGATCGCCTGTTGGTCGTTACGTACACCTACCGCGACCCGAATTTCGTTCGAATTATTTCTGCGCGCATCGCCAGCAAAAGCGAGCGCCGCCAATACAAGGAGGCATGACCATGAAAGACGAGTACGACTTCAGCAACGCCAAACGCGGGGCGGTTGCCTCCGCCAAAGGCAAGACCCGCATTACCATCATGCTCGATGACGCCGTGATCGAGGCGGCCCGGGCCCTCGCCGAGAACGAGGGGTTTGGTTATCAGACGGTGATCAACAACGCATTGCGCCAGGCATTGCTGAGCGGCAAAGGTAACGGGGCGAATGGCGGTCACCTGAAAAAAGGCATAACGCCTTCCGAGCTGAAGAACCTGGAGAAAAAACTGTCGGAGCTCGCCATGGTAATCCATCGAATGATGGAGCCTGACGTTCGACCGTAGGCCAACACCGGCCGCAAGGCCGGTTTTCGACACGGATGCCGCCCGAGACACACCAATGAAAACAATTGAGCGATTCGCCCTGCAACAGCATGACGGCCCCTATGAAAAATGGCCGGCGAAAACCCGGCTCATCATCGATGGCCAGCTTTCAACGCTGGCCATCTCCGGTTTCACGTTGTTGCGCCAATACCAAACCCCTGCCGGCTACTTGCTGGTGACCGACTTCGACTGCCCGTTCGAAGAAGCCGTTTGCTTTGTGCTGGTCAGCCAGGACCTCGACACGGTGCTGAGCGAGCGCACGGTCGGCCAGATGTACAGCTCGTTCATGCTCAACGAGGTCATGTGGCAGGATGAAACACATTTCTACGCCACCATCCTTGGTCTGGACGATTACCGCTTTTACTTCACCCTTCGATCAGTTGGCATTCCCTGGCTCTATCCGCGACTCGGGCTTGCTTGCAGGCGATTCAATGCCAAGAGCGGGCGATGGCGGCGCGATATTCGTTAACGCATGCCCGTCAGGCCGGCTCCTTGGGCTCAATCAAATGCTCGATCACCTGTTTCAACCGAGCGTTTGCCGGCACCCGAATCCCGAACTCGCGCGCCAGCAACTCGGTCAACTCATCCACATCCGCCACTTGCCGCCGCTCGCTTTCGCTGCCGATCCGGTGGATCGCAAAACTGCCGTTATTCAACGTGCGCCGCCAGCCGTCCCCGGTGCGCGCCACCATCAGTTGTTTGGCAAAAGGCGATTCAGGATGGGTCGAGACGTACCAGTTACCGAGGGTGTAATCGATGTCTTCCTGGCGTTGCAGGTCGAAGATGTACATCGCTCGCCACTCATCGGCGACCTTTGCGCGAAGGGTGTAGCCGTCGGCATGTTGTTCGATGCGATACGGTTCGTGCGGTGTGGATTGTTCAGCGGCGGTGTCGAGCACCAGCGGCGCAGTAGGCACCATGCCACCAAAGCCGACATCACTGATGTAGCGCACGCCGTCCAGGGTCACCAGGCTCAGGCGATGGGTGCGCGCCGTCCACGCGCCTTCAGGCTGGCCCATCACCACGCGACCGCTGATGCCGCGAGCGTCGAACCCCAGTGCCTGCAGCAAGGCCAGGAACAGATTGTTCAGTTCATAGCAGTAGCCGCCACGCCCCTGATGCAGGACTTTTCGCTCGATCGATGGCAAGTCGATCAGTACCGGCTCACCGGACAGCGTCGTGAGATTCTCAAACGGGAAAGCGCCGGTGTGGCGCAGTTGAAGTTGGCGCAGGGTGTCCAGCGTCGGCGCGGGGGGCGCGCTGAAACCCAGGCGTTGCAGATACAGATCCAGATTCGTCAGGCGTGGCTCGCTCATTGCTCGGTCCTTATGCACGGGGGCCGCAGGTCACTGCGTCGATGGGCGCCATATATAAGGGAAAACCCGCGTTGACCGACAATTGATTTCGCCAATCGCCACCCGAAAATCAACGCCGCTTACGCGTCCCCAGCCGAATCCAGGTCGGCGCATGGTCACTGGCGTGGGGTTCGTTGCGCACCCAAGCGTCGACGCCGGCCTCTTGCAGATACGGACTCAACACCGGGTTCAACAGTAGATGATCGATGCGCAAACCGGAGTTCTTCTGCCAGTGCTGACGAAAGTAATCCCAGAACGTGTAGAGACGGTCTTCGGGATACAGATACCGAAGGGAATCAGTCCAGCCCTGGTCCAGCAAGCGCTGGTAACACGCGCGGCTCTCGGGTTGCAGCAACGCGTCCTTGAGCCAGGAGCGAGTGTTGTAGATGTCCAGGTCGGTGGGCACCACGTTGTAGTCGCCGGCCAGCACCACCGGATGTTCGCTGCCCTGAAGCGCTTGCGCGTAGCGAATCAGCCGTTCGAACCATGCCAGTTTGTAATCGAACTTTGGCCCCGGTTGCGGATTGCCATTGGGCAAATACAAACACCCAACCACAACCCCGTGCACCGCCGCTTCCAGATAACGGCTCTGGGTGTCGCTGTCGTCCCCCGGCAGACCGCGCCGGCTCTCCAAAGGCTGGGCGTCCCGGGCCAGAATCGCCACACCATTCCACGACGATTGCCCCTGCCAGATCGCGCCGTACCCGGCGGCCTCAAGCTCGGCGGCGGGAAACGCACTGTCGAGGGACTTGAGCTCTTGCAGGCAGACAATGTCTGGCTGTTCTCGCGCCAGCCAGGCCAACACATTCGGCAGTCGGGCCCGCAGGCCGTTGACGTTGAACGTCGCGATTCGCAAGTTTTTCATCGGCCCGGGCTCCTGGCAGCGAAGTGTCTAGTGTGTGACATCGGCCCATTCCGGTGGTTGCGCCGGGCAAGCCATGTGCGGCGTAATAGCCATCCAACGCCCAGCCCGATCTGCCGAGAATATCGACGTCATGGAATCTACCCTCGAAGGCAACAGAATCCTCCTGCGCCCCCTTCAATACACCGATGCCGACGCCTTGGTCGAGGCTGCCGGAGACGGCGAACTGTGGAACCTGACAGTGACGGTCGTGCCCTCCCCGACCACGGTCGACAGTTACTTGAAAAGAGCCCTCGATGGCCGCGACGCCGGTACGGTGCTGCCGTTTGTCATCGTGCTCAAGGCAACCGGCAAGGTCATCGGCTCCACACGATTCTGGAAAGTCGACCGCCTCAACCGCAAACTCGAAATCGGCAGCAGCTGGATCGGCGCCAGTTGGCAGAAAACCTTCGTCAACACCGAGGCCAAATACCTGATGCTGCGCCACGCCTTCGACGTGCTCGGTTGCGTGCGGGTGCAATTCACCACCGACGAAAACAATCAGACGTCACGCAACGCGATCCTCAGGCTTGGCGCGCAGCAGGAAGGGATTGTGCGCCACGAACGGATCATGCCGGACGGGCGCAAGCGCAACTCCGTGCGGTTCAGCATCATTGATGATGAGTGGCCGCAGATTCAGCAGCATCTGGAAAAGAAGTTGGCCGAATACAACCGTCACTAACACCAAGACATCGCAAACGAAAAGGAAGTCGTCCCCATGCCCCTGCACTACCGACTCGGCCAAGCCGCTGACGCCTTATGCATCAGCGGCCTCGCCACCCAGGTGTTCCTGGACACCTACGCCACCGACGGCATGCGCCGAGACCTTGCCGAGGAAGCGTTCACGGTCTACACCGCCGCACGTTTCGAACATCGCCTGAACGACTCGGCGACCCGGTTTGTACTGGCTGAACGCGACGGTCATCTGCAAGGTTTTGCCGAAATCGTCGCCAACGCCGAAGGACCAAGGCCCTCGTTGTGCGCCGGCACGGAACTGGTTCGTTTGTACGTGCAGCGCCATGCGCACCGCCAAGGCATCGGACAAGCGCTGCTCCAGCACATTGAAGCACTGGCCCGGGAAACCGGGCAGCCCTTCCTGTGGTTAACCGCTTGGGTTGAAAACCATCGCGCCCGTGCGTTTTACCTGGCCCAGGGCTACGAAGAGGCGGGCGTCAACCACTACGAATTCGGCGGCAATACCTATGAAAACCGCCTGTTCCAGAAACAACTGCTGATACAGCGCTGAAAAGGCCGTCGATGAACATTCCGCCCTCCTTCATCGTTCACGAAACCGAACACTGGCGGCTCAACCATCGGGTCAACTCGGCGCTGCCGGGTTACCTGATGCTGGGCGCCCGCTCCAACGTCAATGCGCTCCACGAGTTGCCCGACGGCGCACTGGCCGAACTCGGTCCGTTGCTGGCCAAGACTCAACGCATCGTCGAAACGCTGTTCGATCCAAAACGCCTGTACGTCGGTCGTTACGGGCATGAACCCGGGCACTCGATTCACTTTCATCTCATCCCGGTCTACGCCTGGGTCGAGGATCTGTTCTGGCAGGATGACCGCTATCGACTGCTCGAAACCTTCTCTTCACCGATGCCAACAAGCCTGACCGATGGCGCCGAGCTGACGTTGTTTGTCTGGCGTGAGTTCTGTGAACGGCCCGATCCGCCAGCGGCACCGGGTATGACGGTAGCCCAGGCAATCACCCGTCTGCGCGAAGCCTTCACCTGAGGACTGACCATTCGTCATCCAGTCGGCACCAACCCCACCGCCCTCAGCACCAATATCAGGTAACGACTCATTTCTGGAGACGGACCATGATCACGACAAAAATCACCTCGCTGTTGCTGGCAGGCTTACTCTGCGCCGCGCCATTGGCCAGCTACGCCGCCAACGATGCCCCTGACGCCACCGGCACCAAATCGGGGGGCGTCAGTGGTTCGACGCTGCCACCCAACAGCACACCCGGCGCACCTTCGGGCGGTAAAGAGGGCAACAATGGCACCGGTTCCGGTGTCAACGGCAGCAATGGCGGCACCAGTGGCTCTGGCGCGGGTGGCGGCACGGGCGCGGCCGGGGGCGGAACCGGTGGGGCCGGCGGTGGCACGGGCAGCTGAACGCGTAAAGGCAGCTTCTGATGCCGAGGTTTGAGATCAGGACCTGCCTGCTTCCGTAATCAACGATCCGAACGCATCAGCGCCTCAACGCCGCCCTCCATGGACAACACCGCCGAACGGTTTCGCCCCGAGTGCTTAGCCTGGTACAACGCTGCGTCGGCGCGCTGGATGAACACCTCGATACTGTCCCGACCGTTCGGTACGAACGAGTAGCAGCCCAGGCTGACCGTCACGTAGCCGGTGGGCGAGCCGCTGTGGGTGATGTTCTGGTCCATGACCCGACGGCGAATCTGTTCGGCCACCACCAGTGCACCGTGAATGTCGGTGTCCGGCAGCAGCACGGCGAACTCTTCGCCGCCGTAACGCACCGCCAGATCGGCCTTGCGCAGGCAGCAACTCTTCAACGCCCGCGCCACTTCGGCCAGGCAATGATCCCCGGCCACGTGGCCGTAGGTGTCGTTGTAGCGCTTGAAAAAATCGATATCGAGCATCACCAGACTCAACGGGCTCGCCTGTCGGGCGCCACGGCCGAATTCGACCTCCAGCGCCCGCTCGAACAGGCGACGGTTGGCCAGGCCGGTCAGGCTGTCGTGGGTCGCGATCAGCTCCAGGGCTTCCTGGGCCTGACGCAAATCGGCTTCGATCCTCTCGCCGTCGCGCACCTGATGAATGAACACCCAGCCAAACAACCCAACGCCCAGCACCACCAGGGCCACAATGACGCTGGATTGAAACGCCGTGGCATACCAATCCTTGAGAATCGCATCCCTGGATGACGCCGCCGACACCACCAGCGGATAGCTTTCCAACTGCCGGTAGCCATACAAGCGCACCGTGTCGTCGACCACTGAGCTGATCATCGCGTTGCCGGAAGTCGCCAGGGGCAGATGCTTCTGGAAAATCGTGCCGTTGGCCAACGAGGTGCCGATTTGTGTTTCAACAAACGGCCGGCGCGCCAGCAACGTACCGTCGGTGAGCGCCAGAAACATCGAGCCATGGTCATCGATGTTGAAGCTTTTGAAGAATTGATCGAAGTACGCCATCTTGATGCCGGCCAGCAACACGCCCTGGAAGTTGCCGTCCTTGTCGTTGATGCGCTTGGTCACCGGGATGATCCACTCACCGTTCTCGCGACTGCGAATCGCCGGCCCTATGTGGGCCAGGGACGAGACGTTTTGCTGGTGGTATTTGAAGTATTCGCGATCCATCACCCCCGAGCCCCGGGGCAAGTCCTGAAACGAGGTCACGACCCACTGGCCCTGCTTGTCGAAGAGGAAAATCCCGTGCAACTGGCGCAGCGCTTGTACCCGCCGGGCGAAGGTTTTCTGCAAGCGCTGCTTCTGCTCGCCGTCGAACCCGTCGACCTGAATCCAGTCCACCAGGCTGGTCAGCACCAGATCGGCCTTGGTGAAAGTGTCTTCGGCCTGCTGCGCCATGGCCCGGGTCAGGTTCGACGAGGCGACTTCGGCCAACGCCAGGTCGTGACGGTGAGATTGCTCCAGTTGCAGGTACAACAAGCCACACAGGCACAGGCACACCGCTACGATAAAAAGCGCCGCAGCCTTAAGCAAAGGCAAACGCTTCAAGGCGCCGGGGGCGTGGGGCGAGTCGTAAAGAGGGATAGGCAAAAGCACTTCCTGGAGGGCACGGCGTGGGCGAAGGCCCAAAGCCCTTATTTTTTGTGAGCTTAGCCTACGGGGTCGTGAGGGGCCAACGGGAAAACCCGCTCTGCTAAGCTGAAAGGCTTCAGTTATCGCCCCTATCCGTTTGTCCAAGGAGGAAAAACATGACTGCCCAGTCTCAACCGGCCGCCATCAATACCGCCGTCTTCGATCTCGGTAATGTACTTATCCGCTGGAACCCCCGAAACCTTTACAAAAAATTGTTCGGTGACGATGTAAAAGCCATGGAAACCTTCCTGGCCGAGGTCTGCCACACCGCCTGGAACGAACAACAGGACCAGGGCCGCAGCTGGCAGGAAGCCACCGAGGAAGCCATCGCCCGGCATCCGGATCAGGAAACATTGATCCGCGCCTACCGCGAACGCTGGGAAGAAATGCTCGGCGGTGCCATCGAAGACACTGTAACTATCCTCGATGAACTGCATGCCAACGGTATCCGGCTGCTGGCGCTGACCAACTGGTCGGCGGAAACCTTCCCGATTGCCCTTGAGCGTTTTGAGTTCTTGCAGCGCTTCGAAGGGATTCTGGTGTCGGGGGTCGAAGGCGTGATCAAGCCTTCGCCGGAGATTTTCCGGTTGTTGGCGTCACGCTACGACGTGGACAGCGCGCGGGCGGTGTTTATTGATGACCACCGGCCCAACATCGAAGGGGCACAACGCATGGGGTTTCATGGCGTTCAGTTCTTCGATGCGGGGCAATTGCGCAAGGATTTAGTGGCTCTGGGGTTGCCGGAGAAAGCAGGTTGAAATGAGGGGGGCCTCATTCGCGAGCAAGCCCGCTCCCACAGGTGAGCGCATTCCAATGTGTGGAGCGGGCTTGCTCGCGAAGAGGCCCTCCTGAACACCGCAAACTTCAACCGGCCAACCTTCGCATCGCACTGTGCAAATGCGCCCGGGCACTCTGCGCATCGCCCACACGCATCTGCTCATAAGCCCGCTGGGCAATCGCATGAGGAACAGGCTTGAGCTCGCGTCGGGTCGCCATCGCCAACAACTGCACCTGCGCCGCCCGCTCCAGGTAATACAAATCGTCCCAGGCCTCGGCGATGGTCGGTCCGGCGACGATCACGCCATGATTTTTCAGGAACAGGATGTCGGCCTCGCCCATCACACTGGCGATCCGGTCGCCCTCGGACTCATCGAGGGCCAGGCCGTTGTAATCCTCATCCACCGCCGTGCGCCCGTAAAACTTCAAGGCCGTTTGCCCCAGCTACAGCAGCGGTGGGCCCTGCAGCAAACACAACGCCGTGGCGTGAGGCATGTGGGTGTGAAACGCCACTTTCACCCTCGGCAGTTGCTTATGCAGCCGGGCATGAATGTAGAACGCCGTCGCCTCGGGCAGCCCATCGCCAGCCACGACATTGCCGTGGAAGTCGCAGACCAGCAGATTCTCAGCACGGACCTCGGCGAACGCATACCCGTAAGGATTCACGAAAAACAAATCATCGCGCCCCGGCACCATGGCCGAAAAATGGTTGCAGATGCCCTCCTCCAAACCCTGCAGCGCCGCCAGTTGAAAGCACGCGGCCAATTCCGTGCGGGCGACAGTGACGGCTTCCGAGTCCAGATTCAGATCGGCGTACCGGGCCGGACGGGAGCTACCTGTCAGGGTATGTGCCATAACGACGACTCCGATTTACCAGCCAAGGGAAGTGAACAGGGGCACGACTTGATCCAGGGTGCTCAGGATGGCATCGGGCTGGTAATCCGGCAGTAATGGCCGGCCAGTGCCACGGTCGATCCAGACACAGCGAAACTGCATGTCCCGCGCCGCCGAACGTGTGCACCGGACCCAGTCCACCGTCAGCCAACAGCTGCGCAAACTTGAAGAGTTGATCGGGCACCCGTTGTTGATCCGCGACCGTACCGGGCAAAACATCAGCGTGACCGAACATGGCGAACGACTGATCGGCTATGCCCGACGCTTGCTGGCGCTGTCTTCGGAGGCGGTGCAGGCGCTGGCCAGCGACGTCGACCTGGAAATCCTGCGCCTCGGCGTGCCGGAAGACTTCGACGCCCGGCGCATGGCCATGCTCCTCGCCGGCTTCAACCAGGCCTGGCCGCAAGCACGGCTGGAAACCATCAGCGGCATGAGCCTCGACATCAAGCAGAAACTCGACATCGGTGACATCGACATTGCCCTGATCAAACGCGAACCGGACAGCGGGCCATGCTGGGCGTCCTGGCCGGAGGTGCTGGTGTGGGTCAAGGGTGCGGGGGTGGACTCGGCGAACGGTGTCCTGCCGCTGGCGCTATTCCCCCAAGGCTGCATTTACCGGCAACGGGCGATTCGCTTGCTGGACAAGGCTCAGCGGCCGTGGCGCGTGGCGTTCGGCAGCCATAGCCTGACCGGGATTCAAGCAGCGGTGGCGTCGGGATTGGGGGTGTCAGTGTTGCCGGAGTCGGCGGTGTTGCCTGAGCATACGGTGTGTACTGATTTGCCAGAATTGCCACCGTCGGAGCTGGCGCTGGTGAGTCGCGAGGGCACGTTGACCGGGTTGCAGCGGGGGTTGGTGGAGTTTTTGAAGGGGTCGTTGGGCTGAAATCGCGCTGCTCGGGTTCGTCAGTTGAAAAGTCCGAAATGGGCGCCCCGAGGACGCCCATTTTCAATCGTGGCAACCACCCGTCACCGCGACGGTGGAACCCGAATATCCCCGTCACGACACGAAGTCTTCACGCCTTTCCCGCACGCGCCAAACCCCAGGTCCTTGCCCATGCACACCCGCACTTCCGACAACTCGGGACCATTGCAGATCACCGCGATGCCGTCCGCCGCAATCCCGGGATTGTTCTGGCGGAACAGGTTGACGATTTCCTGGGCCTGGAAGTAATGGGTGCTGCTGAAAGGTTGCAGTTGCTCCGGGATTTTTACCGCACCGACGGCTTTGTCCGCCGCGTCGAAGTAACCCGAAGCGCCGAGGCCGCTGCAAGTGCCGTGCTTGGCCCATTCATGCTCAAGCAACTTGGGCGTCGGGAACAACGTCAGCCCTTGGGCCCGTTCGGCCGGTGACAGCGTCACCATCGGCGGGCACGACTCCGGCCAGCCGCCCTTGGCGTATTGCGGCCAGAGGCCATGAAGCACAAAGCCATAGCCTTTGCCGGAGCATTGCGCGTCGTCTTTGTGGGTCAGGCAGAACGTCGGCGACCACGACAGCGTCAGCAAGTAGTAATCGAACACCCCCGCCACTGACTCAACCGGGGCTTTGCCTTGCTGCGATTGCCGAGCCGAGCTCAAGCCGATGTTGCCGAAGGTTATTGCCAGGATTGCGATGACCGCGTACAGCTTCTTCATAAACCCACTCCTTGGGGATAGTGCCGGTTTAAAGGCCTGGCCGAATGTCGGCCAAGGGACGGTTTTGTCACGCTTGTGTTGCAAGCGCATGACGCAGGGCAAAACGTGCATTACTTTGAAGGGGCTACGATCACACTTACGTCACGACAGGGAATTGAAATGAGTAAGGCAGACGAGCTCGCCGCAAAACTGAGAGAAACCCGCCACACCAGCGCCGACGAAACCAGCGGCACCGATCAGGCCATCGATAGCTGGCCGAGCCAGGTTTACGCAATGTATCACCAGATCGAAGCCTGGCTGAAGCCGCTGCTCGAGGCCGGCCTGACCATCCGCCGTAATCCCACCCATGTATTCGAACGTCACCCGAATGGCGCGACCTATGCCTACGCCATCGATCAACTGGTGATCGAAGGCAATCACCACAACATCACCTTCATCCCGATCGTGCGCTTCACCGCAGATGGCGAAGGACGTGTCGAGATTCACCTTCAAGGCAAGGAAATCCCGCTGCTGCGGACCGTGACCGAACACGGTGAAACCCAGTGGTGGTTGCAGTCGATCGAGCAATCCGGGCAACAACCGGATGCGGTGGCGCTGACAGAAGTGAACCTGCTGTCAGTGATACAGCAAGGGCTGGATCTCTAATCCCGGCACAGTCCCTGTGGGAGCGGGCTTGCTCGCGAAGGCGATTGCTCAGTCAACATCTGTGTTGAAAGTCAAACCGCTTTCGCGAGCAAGCCCGCCCCCACAGGGGTTCAGCGCTGATGATGAATTTTGTGATTCGCCCGCTTACTGGCTAACCACAATCTTGCCGATCATCTGCGGATGCAGCACACAGAAATACTCAAACTCCCCCGGCGTATTGAACACGTAGGAAAAACTGTCATTGGTGTCCAGCGCGCCGGAGCGGAACACTTTGTGGGTTTCCGACACCGTGTGCGGGATCTGGTCGTCATTCACCCACGTTACTTTGGTGCCCACGGCCACCTTCAAATCCTTGGGACCGTACATGAATTCCTTGATGTCGACTTTTACCTCCTCGGCCCACACCGGCATCGACAGCATCAGGCAAACCACGGTTAACAGTCGCGTTTTCATTGCGCCGCCCTCCCCTAAACCAGTGTCGAATCGATCAGCGCCAGCGGGTGCTCGCCCTGCGTCGCCCGCACATCGGTGATCCCCAGATAGTTGCGCAACTGATCAGCCGCCACCGTCATGGGCCCCGGTGCCGGCGCGGTGCCCGGCGCAGGTTGTGGATAAGCCGTGCCTCGTGCGGTGTGAAAAGTGATGTTGCCTTCGACCTTCTGGATCACCTGATGAATGTGCCCGTTCAACACCGTCACCGAGCCGTACTTGCGCAGCAGGGCAATCGCCTGGTCGCCATCCTCAGTGCCCCAGCCCCACGGCTGATAAATCGTCCACAACGGAATATGGGTAAACACCACAATCGGCGTGCTGGCGGTCACGGCGCGCAAGTCGTCGGCCAGCCAGGCGAGCTGATCGGCACCCAGCGTCGCTTCACGACCGGCCTGGAAGTTGAAGACATTCACCAGCGCAATGAAATGCACGCCATGGTCATCGAAGCTGTACCAGCCGTTGCCTTTGGTGCCTTTGCCGTAACGCTGGAGGTAGAGCTGGCCGCCGCCCTCGTCGAGGGTGTCGTGCTCGCCCGGCACGTAATGCACCGTGGACGGCAAGCCCTTGAGCACTTGCGCAGCGGTGTCGAACTCTTCCGGTTTCGACAGGTGGGTGATGTCGCCAGTGTGCAGGATCAGCGCCGGCCGTTTCGGCAGCGCGATGACCTTGTCGATGGCTACCTGCAAGGTCTTCAGCGGTTCGGGGTTGGCCTCTTTGTTGAAGCCGATGTGCGAGTCGCTGATCTGCACGAAATGAAAGGTGCTGGCCAGGGCCTTGGGGTCGGAGACGTTGCCCGAATCATCCAGGGCAAAGGCGCGGGGAATGCCGCCGCTCAAAGCCCAGATCACTCCGGCCCCGGCCCATGCCGAGCACTTGAGCAACGTGCGGCGGTCGGGGTTCAGCGGACCGTCGGTGCGCCGTTCGTGTTTTGATTGAATGTCCATCGGTATGCCCTCGTTGGCGGACTACAGTGAAGTAGCTGACACGAGATACAACCGGGTAGGACGAGTCTTTATTCCGCCTCGAAAAAGATATTTTTTCTCGGGAATAAAACACCGCGCATCACAGTTACAGGAGTGGGACGGTACGGGAACCCCTATGAAGCGATTTGAGGAACTGTTTGCGCCCCACATGGACGCGGCCTACAACCTCGCGCGCTGGCTCACCGGCAACGATAGCGCCGCGCGCGATGTCGTTCAGGAAAGTGCACTGCGGGCCTTCCGGTTCTTGCACCGCTTCGCCGACGGTAATGCCAAGGCCTGGTTTCTGACCATCGTGCGCAACGAAAGCTACACCTGGCTCAAGGCCTCGGCCAGCTAACATTGGGTGGCCATCGGCGATGAACTACCCGAAGACGATGCGGCGTTGAGTCACGGCCAAAGCCCGGAATTGCTGGCCATTCACACCGAAAACGCGGCGCTGATCCAGCAAGCCCTGCGCGCCCTGCCGCCGATGTTTCGTGAGGTCATTGTTCTGAAGGAACTTGAAGAAATGCCCTACAAGGACATTGCCCTAGTGGCCGACATCCCCATCGGCACTGTCATGTCGAGGCTGGCTCGGGCCCGGGCCATGCTCAAGCTCGAATTACTGAAGCTGCACGATCATGAATGAACTCGACTGCACGGCTTGCCAGACGCTGGTTCATGGCTACCTGGACAAGGAACTGGACACCGCGATGACGGCGAAGGTCGCCGCGCATTTGGCCGAGTGTGCCGAGTGCGCGCGATTGCTTGATGAAGCGCGTTTACTGACAGTCAGCGTGAAGCGACATGCACCGTATTACACGGCGCCCGCGTCATTGATTGCCAGCGTGTTTGCCCCCGTTGCGCCACGCAACAGTGCGCTCAAGCGTTGGCGGAAATGGTTCGCGCCTGGTTTTTCAGCAGCGGCGCTGGCCTTGGCCATGGTGCTTTATGTCGCAACGCCGGGCAGCGAACAACCGTTGATGGACGAGGCCGTCTCCAGCCATGTTCGCTCGTTGATGGGCGAGCATTTGAACGACGTGGTCTCGTCCGACCGGCACACCGTGAAGCCCTGGTTCACCGGCAAGCTCGACTTCTCGCCGCCGGTGTTCGACTACTCGGCGCAGGGGTTTCCATTGTTGGGCGGGCGACTGGATTATCTACAACACCAGGCCACGGCGGCGCTGGCCTATGGACGCGCCAAACACATCATCAACGTGTTTGTGCTGCCAACGACTGAAGCCGATGAACCGCCAAAAACCCGGTCGATTCGCGGCTTCAACGTGGTGTCCTGGCAAGCGAACCACATGCGCTTTGTGCTGGTATCGGACGTGGAAAAAGCTGAGCTGGAAACACTCGGCCAGTTGCTCAGGAACGGCGCCTGAACACACCCACACCTCCCCCGTAGGAGCTGCCGAAGGCTGCGATCTTTTGACTTTTATTTTTACAAGCAAGATCAAAAGATCGCAGCCTTCGGCAGCTCCTACGGGGTGTTGTTACGGTGTGTTTTGTCCTGCCGCCGCCTGCAAATCCAGCGCCGGTAACTTCGCCGGCGCGTTCAGCACTTTCAACACCGGATCATCGTAGCCATACACGTCTGGCTTGAACGCCACCCGCCCGTTGGCGCCCATGTCCACCGTCCAATATGCCAACAACACCGGTACCTTCACCGGCAAGCGAATGTTCTCGGTCTTGCCGTTGGCCAACTGCTTCTGAATACCGGCGCTGTTCCAGCGCACCGGATCGTTGAACAGCAATTCAACCAACTGCAACGGATTTTCCACTCGGATGCAGCCCGAACTGGTGGCACGGACGTTCTTCGCGAACAAGTCACGGTGCGGCGTGTCGTGCAGGTAAATCGCGTAATCATTGGGGAATCGGATGACCACTTGGCCCAACGAATTTTCCGGCCCGGCGTCCTGACGCAAGGTAACGCCCCTCGGGTTGCTCCAGTCGATGGTCGATGGGTCGAGCACGTTGCCCTCCCGATCAATCGGGCGGATACGGTTGTTGCTCAAATAATTCGGGTTGCTGAGGATCTTCGGCAACACATCCTCTTTCAGAATGGTCGGTGGCACCGTCCAGGTCGGGTTGAACGTGACGTAAGTAATCTCGGCCTGAAAAATCGGCGTGCTGCGAAACGGTTTGCCGACCTGCACCCGGGAGCGCCAGATCGGCTGGCCATCGCGGTACAGCGCGACCTTATAGCCAGCGATATCGACAATCACGAACGTGCCTTGCAGCTTATAAAGCAACCAGCGCGCGCGCTCCATGTTGACCCGCACCTGGTCGATACGCGCCTGCACCGGCACATTCAACGCAGCAAGCGTCGCCGCCCCGGCAACACCATCCGCCCCCAGGTATTGCTCGGTTTGGTACTTTTTCACCGCCGCGATCACCGCGTCATCGTAATCGGAGCGCTTGCTCTTCTGCGGTTCCAGATAACCACCGGCCACCAAACGAGCGCGCAACTGCGCAACCGCCGGGACGTCCATCCCCGGCTGGAGCTTCTGCCCTTCGGCAACTTTCGGCCAGCCACCCCGGTCGCGAACGCTGCGCAACTGCGCCAGCGCCTCGCGCAAACCGCGATAAACCGCTTCTTGCGGCGGCGCCTCGGCAAAGGCGCGGGCAACATCATGGTTATCCAGCGCGTTGAAGAAGTTGTTCACGTCGGCACGGGGATCGGCGCCGGTGATATCAAAGTTCCAATGCATATCCAGCCGCGCCGGATCAACCTTGCCCCGACGCAATTGCAGCAAAGCCGTCAGGAAAGTGCGGGTAGCGGCCATGTCGAAGGCCGCTTGCTGCGCAGGGGTTGGCGGCGTGTTCTGCATCGACGCCTGGGCCATGGCCAGATCATCAATGCGAAAATCCGCCGGCTCCAGTCCATCGATCTGCGTATCGTTGAGGCTTTTCAACAACTGGGCGACGTCATCCGGGTTCGTCCAGGCCGCCCGGAATTGGCGATGGGTATAGAAATCCAGGACCACACGGTTCACGTCCAGCCGCTGATGGCGCGGGCGGATCATCAGCGGCGGAAACGCCGAAATCAACGGTTCCAGCACCGCGTGAATCTCTTGGGCGACGTTATCGTCGGGTATTGCCTCAATCGTGCTGATCGGCACGTTTTCCGGCGCAATCGGCGAAGTTTCAGCAAGCGCGGTGCCGCTGATCAGAAAGACCATAAAAAAGGCATGGCTTATGACGAATAACCTTGAAAGTTGCCCCATGGATAATCCTTAATCTCCTGCTTTCAGCACTTGGCGCAAGCGCTGCTAAACTCGAAATAACTTGATGAGACATCTCTATGGCGCTAAACCGCTTTGGCTTTCTATGCTCGGCCCTGCTGTTGGCGGTAACGTCAATACCAGCAGCGTACGCCGATTCTCTGGCCGCCGCCCTCGTCAAAGCGGCGCCGGGCGCTAACGCCAACGTCATCAACCTGGCCGTACGTGCCTCGCAATGCCGCATCGCCAAAGGTGCCGCCCCCGCTCAACGACTCGCCGTCATCGATTACTCACTGCCTTCGACCGAACAACGCCTGTGGGTGTTCGATTTAAAGAAGCGCAAGCTGCTGTTCCATGAACTCGTCGCCCACGGCCGCAACAGCGGCGAAAACATGGCCAGCCAGTTTTCCAACCAGAATGAAAGCAACGCCTCCAGCCTTGGCTTGTACCGAACCCAGTCGAGCTATCTGGGACACAACGGCTACTCCCTACGAATGGAAGGCCTGGAGCCCGGCTTTAACGACAATGCGTTTGACCGGGCTATCGTGATTCACGGCGCGCCGTATGTCAGCCCCAAACTCGCACAAATCAATGGCCGCATCGGTCGCAGCCTCGGATGCCCGGCAGTACGCCCGGCGATTGCGCATCGGTTGATTGATTCGATGAAGGATGGCCAGTTGTTGTTTTCTTATTACCCGGATCAGCGTTGGTTGAAGACATCTTCGATTGTGAATTGTGGTGGGGCGACGGTGGCGGATGCTTCCGGTCGTTAACCAAGCTGCATCACGGGACACTGCGGGCCTCAGGCATTGAAGGGTTGCTGTCGAAGGATTGGGCGTTGAGAAGCGTAATCAAATCGACGAAGACACGCCTGAGCCCCTGCGACTCAATCCGTGCCGTCGGAAACTGACGAAATAAAGATGCTCACCTAATCGAGCGGATAAGCATGCGATCAATCAACAGCAAGCACGAGTACTTTCACTTAAGGCAAATCTGACTTTTTCCAGCCGAAAGCAAAATTATCCCCAATT
>NZ_JBAGKV010000031.1:0-71165 GCF_037049705.1 Janthinobacterium sp. LPB2021202312-11-4
AGGTCGTCGTTGGAAAGCCATTTGTTAATGAAGGCTTCGTTGATAGTCCAGAGCAAAGACGCTAAGCCAATAGTGCGGCCGGATTCGATTAAGTATATGAGTTTTGATATTAGTTTTTTAGGGGTTTCCTCGTCGGATAGCTCTCTCCACTTTAAAATTGCGAAGGCGGCGAAGGAGACGTTGTTTTGTCGCCGGTCTTGCAAGCTCTTTCTTATGGGTTTTTCTATGCTTTCACTTAAGTTTTCGTTTGTTTTTATAAAATAAACAAGTGCCATTGCAGCCGCCGGCGCGTCGACTTCTGACCAGAAAGCATGTAGCTGTTCAAATCTAACTTTAGTAAGTGCTTCTAGCGGTAGGTTGGGTGCAACACAGTATGCAAGGACTTCTCCTATTAGTTTTCCTTGTTGTGCATCTGTCTGCTCAAATAGGTTTACTGAGTCATTTTGGTCTTTTTTGTTTCTCCAAGCAACAAGCTGGTCGAAATAGCTAATGGATTGTCGTTGTGTAGGGGTGATTGTATTTTTTGTGTTTTTTGAAGCGGAAATAATTGCTTGTAGTTTGTCTGGTTCGAAGAGGCAAATCTCCGGAAATAATGTTTTAGATATGAGTGATAAAGTTCTTTCTTTATCATTTGAAGGCAGGATACTGAATACGTGGGGGAAAAAATCGGAGTGTGGTAAATTTGTGTGGTTTGAGTTGTTTCTATATATTGCGTCTGACAATTTTGAGTTTTCTAATGGTGTTGTGAAGCTGTTGGAGATTAATGGTAGAAGTCGCGATATTGCCTGTGTGTTGAGTTTTTGTTTTTTATTGTTGCCTTCTGATATTTCTACTTTAACAGCGCGCTCCTCTGAATTGGTTTTAAATAAAGAGCAGGTACTCATGGTTGGATTGATAGCTTCGATTAGCTCTGAGATTCTAAGGTCTAAACTTAGATTGGGTTGTCTAAGGCCCGGTTGATCTATTATAGGGTTTGGCCACGCTGTGATATTTGTTTCGCTGGACAAGGGGAAGCGCAATGCGTCTAGCAATAACTCGGAGTGCAGGCTTTTAGGTATGCTGTTTAATGAATATTTGAAAAGGCTTTTAAGTGGGTCGTGAAGTCGTGGATAACTAGAGAACTTTTCATTTCCAATCTCTATTCCTAGTTTGAAAGCATTTTTTGCTCTTTCTGGTGTTGAACGTATCAATAAACGTGCAAAAACCTCAATGAAAACACCCAGGCGATCTATGCAGTAATTTCTATGAGTGGCGGTGCCGAGAGTAAGCTTTTCGCGCCAATAATCAATTGCGCGATTACAGTAGTTTAAAGCTTCAAGGACTTCAGTTTGTGAAGCGCACGCAAGCTTGATACGAGAGAATGTATTGTTAATCGACGCGGAAGAACTTGTAGTAGCTGTGCGAATTGAGAATTTAAAAGTTTCAGGCTCGTCTAGGCAGTCTAAGGAAATTATTTTCTCCGCGGGTGCTGTTAGAAAGCTTGTGTTGTTCCATCGCAATGGCATTCCGGTATTTTGTGTTATGCCGTCAAGTAATAAGAATAAATGGGTATCGCTATTGAATATTATTTTGTTTGAGTTGTCTTTGTAGTGTCCAGGCTCAAATAAAGGTTCGATGCTGTTTTGCTGTTTGTAGTGCTCCTCAACGTCTTTTGAAACTCTTTCTTTAAGATGCTCAATTTCCTCCCAAGGGTCGCATTTCCAGTTTTTATGAATTGGTGGTAAAGCATCTAATTTTTTTTCAGTGTCCCACGACTGTATCCCCCGTAATAGTGTGTGCGCCCAAGAAAGTCTAGAGAGTATATGGATCGAGTTTCGATCTCGGCGAAAATGTTCCAAGAGTTCATTGTAAGCGCTCAGTATTAAATCATTTCCTTCTGTAAAGCGACCGAGTTCTGCAAGAATAAAGGATTTTTTTATTTTCCAGAAAGGATCTATTCCAATTATGTTGTCAACAACTTCCTCCATTTTTGTATAGTTTAAATCGTCTCTAGCAACAATGGCTTGGTGGAAAGCTAACTCAGTTTCGCATTCTGGCCAGTGTTGAGTGTTATCTATCAGTATGCTAGCAGTTTTGTCTTCGATTGAAGACTTTTCTGACGATTTTTCAAGCCAACGGGTATTTTTTAATAGTAGTAATGCAATTTCCATTTGTTGCTTTTTATTAAGACCGCAATCAGTTATTGGGTCACAAATTTTTATGAATTCATCGCCTAGCCACTGAGGGATGGCCTCAAAAATTATGCGATATCGCCAAGCGATTTCATAAAGGAGTTGCGCACGGTTGACGGTGGAAAGTTGTGATATGCTTTTTTTATTGAATTGATGTACGCTTATTTGGCTCTTGATTTTCCAGCGTAAATTATGTGGGCAAACTAACCAGTCTGGGTAAAGGCTGCGGTCTTTTCTAAGTAGTGAAATTTTTTCCTCTGTGGAATTCGTTTTTTCTAAATCTATTGGAGACCATTCTGACGGTTGTTTAGGTTTTAAGTTATTTAAAGCCTGGAAGAAATATTCAGTAGCTTTTATGTGTCTTATGTCATGGTTGTCAAATTCGGAGACGAGTTCTGTTAGGTCTATAGGAGATATATTGATGGATTCAAGGTATTTTCGCTTAGCAGCTGTTAGATTTAGCGCGCCTATTAGGTAGATGCGACGTGAATTTTTAGATAAGTGATCTCTAACCCAGCCAGCCCATTGCAGGAAGTTTGGGTCGTCGCCAGAAAACCCCAAAAGACATAATTCGTTTTCAATAAATACTTGTCGCGCGAAGTTGACGAATCCTGCGTGTGTCTCTGGGTATTTCCTGTAATCTTCTTGGCAGAATATAAGGTCTTCTGTTGTATTTATAGTTCCATGTAGTTTTACTATTCTGGGTGCGCGGACAGAAGATAGGTCGGATTGTTTTGAAATAATATTGTATATTGGCTGGTTAATGTTGTAGGAAGCTCGTTCGAGTAGAGTGTCCCAGTTGGTAGTTAAAATTTCTGTCCAAGGTAAGGTTAATAGTGAATTGTATAGAGTGCCGGGTAGCCAGGCGGCATCATTTATCTCTTTTTTTATAAGGTCATTTAGTGGTTGTTGTCCAAAATAAGCACGATATTCTTCAGCAAGTCGAAGCGGATCTGAATGAGGCAGCTTTTCATTCGTAGGGTCTAATTCTTCCGCAATTTTTTTTGAAAAATCGATCCAAAGCGGTAGTTTTTTAGAAGTGTCGCCGCATTGCGAAGCACATCGACTAAAGCCAGCGCCTATCATAATGGCGGCCCCGTGATATGAAGCATCCTGCTGCCATAAAGCTGCGGCGAGCTTTTTTATCGCGGAGTAATCAGCAAGCTGCGTAATTTTCTGGAATATATCAAGCTGAACCATAGTCACATTAATTCCCTATTCGTGGTTGGTAGCTACATTCTCTCAGCTATGGTATCAGGCTCAAAACTCAGTTTGCCGGGATGAGCTTCAATGAGTCGAAGTGCTGGTCGCCGCTCTGCGGCACTGAAAGGCCAAGCGAAAAACATACTAGCTATGTTGCCTTGTGAGATTGGTCATCTGTTATAAATTTAAACTTCACCCTTGAGAGCTCTACTCAATGCAAACCCCCACCCACCCAACCCCCCTCTGGAAAACCTACCTCCTTTTCCTAGCCCCCATGGTCCTGTCCAATTTCCTCCAATCCATGTCGGGCACGATCAACAGCATCTACATCGGCCAAATGCTCGGCACCCAGGCTTTAGCGGCGGTATCGGGCATGTTCCCCATCGTCTTCTTCTTCATCGCCTTGGTCATCGGCCTCGGCGCGGGGGCGGGTGTGCTGATCGGTCAAGCCTGGGGCGCGCGTGAGCCGCACATGGTGAAGGCCATCGCAGCCACGACCTTGTTGCTGGGCGCGATGATTGGGCTGGTCGCCGCCGTGTTGGGCAGTGTGTTTGCGAGGCCGGCCTTGCAGGGTTTGGGCACGCCGGTGGATGTGTTGGACGATGCGGTGGCGTATGCGCACGTGATGATGTGGATCATGCCGTCGCTGTTGGTGTATGTGCTGTTTACGCAGTTGTTGCGGGGGGTGAGTGATACGGTTTCGCCGTTGATTGCGTTGGTGGTGTCGACGTGTATCGGGTTGGCGCTGACGCCGGCGTTGATCCGTGGTTGGTTGGGCTTGCCGCCGATGGGGATTCAGAGTGCGGCGTTTGCGGGGTTGGCGGGGAATTTGTCGGCGATGGGGTGGCTGGCGTGGCGGTTGATTAGCAAGGGGCATCCGTTGGCGCCGGATCGGGAGATGTTTGCGGCGATGAAGCTGGACCTGGAGATTTTGGGCAAGGTGTTGCGCATTGGGTTGCCGACCGGGTTGCAGATGGTGGTGTTGTCGGCGTCGGAGTTGGTGATTCTGGCGTTGGTGAATCAGCACGGTTCCCAGGCGACGGCGGCGTATGGGGCGGTGACGCAGATTGTGAATTACGTGCAGTTTCCGGCGTTGTCGATTGCGATCACGGCGTCGATTCTTGGGGCGCAGGCGATTGGGGCAGGGCGGTTGGAGCGGATCACGCCGATCTTGCGCACGGGGCTTTTGATCAACGTGTGTTTGACCGGTGGTTTGGTGTTGCTCGGGTATTTGTTGTCGCACTGGTTGTTGGGGTTGTTTCTCACGGAAGACTCGACCCGGGCGATGGCTGAGCATCTGTTGCACATCATGTTGTGGAGCCTGTTGGTGTTTGGCTTCCAGGCGATTATCGGCGGGATCATGCGCGCCAGCGGCACGGTGTTGGTGCCGATGGTGATTTCGATTGTGTGCGTGTTGGGGGTGCAGTTGCCGGTGGCGTATCTGTTGGATGCGAAGTACGGGTTGCAGGGTGTTTGGATGGCGTTTCCGGTGGCGTATTTGGGGATGTTGGCGTTGCAGACGGCGTATTACAAATTTGTTTGGCAGCATCAGAAGATTGAGCGGTTGGTTTAGGGGGATTGTGGTGGTTGTTTGAGGGATGTGGCGTGGCGGCGGGCGTCAAGATCGCAGCCTTCGGCAGCTCCTACGGGGAAGGTATTTCAAGGCAGGTGGTTGTGGCGTTTGGGGGACGTATTTCAACGTTGATGATCGCAACGTCCGGGGCCACGTATTCCCCCGTAGGAGCTGCCGAAGGCTGCGATCTTTTGATCTTCAGGCATTTGATACCGGCAGCATTTTCAAGCCATTGGGCGTTTGAATATGCGCCACCAGGTACGGCTCTGACCCCGCGCCCAACCCATGAAGACGAACCGCCCCGGCAAAGTTGATCGCGTTCAGCAGCGCCTGGATTTTCCCCGGATCAGGATCAAACACATCCAACGCCACCAGCGAGCAACCTCGGTCCACCATGGCGCTCGCAGGGTGTGGCGTCTGTTCCCATTGAATCAACGTCGGCACTGACCCGCCCAAAGGCAGGCTGCCGTCGGCGGGAATGGTAATCTGCCAGGCCAATTCGCCCCGGGTCATGGGTTCTGGGTTACCGGCGATGGCGCGACAGGCCTCACTCATGCCATGAATGTCGTCAGTGCGCGCCACCCAGGTCGCCAGCCGTGCCGGGGCATCCACGGCTAATTGATCCATACCGAACCAGCGCGGCCGGTCGGGGCGTTGGGCGGTCGGGTCGATGGCGATCACTTCCAGGTAAGTGTCCGGGCCCAGGCGCAGCAGCCGATTGTGGGTGCCCATGCGCGGATGCACGCCGCCCGGTTGCAGTTCGACGCCGAGCACGCGGGTCACGAAGGCGCAACCGGTGTCGAGGTCGGGGGCGACGATGGCGAGGTGATCGAGGGTGCTTTTCATGGGGGTTGCGCCTTCAATTCAAAAACAACACGGAAGAACCATAGATGCCTAACGCAGTGTTTGTCAGCAGAACCGTTTCATTCGGCGATTGCGACCCCGCCGGCGTGGTGTTCACGCCGCGATTTTCATACTTCGCCATTGAGGCGATTTACGCCGCGCTGGATCGCTGGTTGGGCGTGCCCGGGCTTAGAACGCTGATGGGTTTTGATGTGCTGCCGCCGGTGCGTGCGATGTCGGTGGAGATGCTCAAGCCGTTGACCTGGGATGATGAGCTGAACATCAAGGTCAGCGTGGCCAGGTTGGGCGTTCACTCTTTCACTTTTTTGGTCGAGGGCTTTGTCCATGACGAGACGTTGGCATTCACCGCCACTGTCACCCATGTGTGCATCTCGCCAGACACCAAAGAGGTGGTCGCCATTCCGGAAGGGCTGAGGGCGCGGCTTTCTTAAGCGGGGCGTTCAGGCTTGCTTATTGCCCTATAGAAAGGGGCCAACGCTCACACGTCGGCCCCTTTTTCCTGCCTGGCGTTCGCTGATCACTCCGTCAGTACTTCCGGCGACACCACCCAAACGCTGCAAGGCATTTTGTACAGCAGATGTTCCACGGTGCTGCCCACCAACCGGCCGACGCCGTGATGGCCGACGCGGCCCATGACGATCACGTCGACGTTGTAGGCATCGGCATAACTGGCCAGGACGTTGGCCGGGTTGCCCATGACCATGTGCCGTTGTTCCGGCGGGATGCCGTTGCGTTCGGCCAGGTCGTTGAAGGCCTGGCCCTGTGCGTCGAACAGGGTTTTGGCGTTGCTTGAGGAGAAGAAGGCCGACGCGCTGTCGAAGCCGAATTCATCGGCGCTGATCGAGGACAGGTCATGGGCGTAGATCACGTCGACCTGGGCGTTGCACGCGGTGGCCAATTTCACCGCTTCGCGCAAGATCCGGTCGTTGAAGTCTTTGTACTGACCATCGTGATGGAAGGGGTCGACCGCCGCGACGATTCTTCGGGGCAAGGCGTGCTGCACATGACTCACAAAGTGCAACGGCACCGGGCATTCGCGCAGCAGGTGAATGTCCAGCGGGGTGAACATCAGCCGCGAGAGCAGCGATTCATGTTCCAGCGCCTTGATCAGCACGGCCATGGGTTGTTCTTTGAGGTGGATCAGGATTTCCTGCAAGGGGTTTTCGACCCAGACCACTTCGGTGGTGACGGTGACGCCGATTTTGCGCAACGGCCGGGCTTGTTCCTCCAGCCACTGGCGGTGGCGCTCGACGTACCCCAGACGCATCTGCTCCAGCGCTTGTTCGTTGACCATGCCGGCGGTGGCCAGGCCTTCCAGGTAGTCGAAGGCGACAATGTGCAACGCGGCGTCTTCGGCCTTGGCCAGTGCGGCGGCCCGATCGAACGCGGGGCTGTTTTGCATCAGGGGCGAGGCGACCAGCATGAAACGTGCTTGCTCAGACATGGAAATCTCCCTTGGGTCATCAAACAAACGCTGGCCCGACATGGCCGCGAAAGGCTGTTGGCGGTGACATCTGGGGACGATGCTGGCGCTGAATGGTGTTTGGGGCTTGATCTGAATCAAACCGGCGCGTTACGGCATTTGCCGCGCCGACGTGTGGTCGCCAATGTGACCGTCACATTGCAGCATTGAGCAGACTTGCTCCCACAGGGGAGTTGAGGTGAGCCCAATCCTGCGTCCACCAGCGATCCATTGTGGGCGAGCTTGCTCGCGAAAGCGGTGTGTCAGGCGATAGCAGTGTTGGCTGACACGGCCCCATCGCGAGAATCTCCCACAGGGGGTTGAGGTTGAGCTCAAATCCTGCATTCACCAGCGATCCATTGTGGGAGCGGGCTTGCTCGCGAAAGCGGTCTGTCAGATACCGCGGTCTCGGCTGTGCGTCGGGCTTCGCGAGATGCACAGCTCTGTCACTGACAAAGATCAAGTCGTCCGGTGCTGGAACGCTCAATCTGGACCTCTACTCATGTCCCGATGGCCGCGTGCCGAGGTGCCCCCATGTCGCAAACTCAGCGTTTACTGTTAATCGCTCCTCCAGCCATGACCCGCACCCCGGCGTTCGACCGGGCGGCAGCGCTGGCACGGGCGATGAAATTGCCGTTGCACATCGTGGCGTTTGATTATTCGAAGGCTCTGGCGGTAGCCGGCCTGTTTGCTCCGGAACAAATCGACCTGGCCCGTGAAGGCTATTTGCAGACCCATCGGCAATGGCTCGCGGCACAAGCCGGGTTGATGAGTGAGCATGGGGTCGAGGTCACCAGTGAAGTGGTGTGGGTGCAGCACCCTTATGAAGAGATCCTGCATTTCGTCAGCGAGATGTCGTTGGCGCTGATCATCAAGGATGCCGAGGAAGAGTCCGCGCTGAAACGGGTGTTTTTCACGCCGCTGGACTGGCAGTTGCTGCGCGATTGCCCGGTGCCGGTGCATTTGGTGACGAATGCGCTTAACCCACGGCCGCGCCATGTGCTGGCGATTGTCGATGTGCTGCGCAGCGAAGAACAGGACCAGGTGTTCAACGACCAGATCATCGACGCAGCGGTGAAACTGGCCGAGGAATGTGAGGCCACGCTTGAACTGGTGCATGTGTATGACTGGACGGCCGTCTACACCCAGGACATGGGCATCGGCGCGCTGCCGCTGGCCACCGGGCTCTATGAGGCGCTAGGTGTCGCGCAACACGAGGCGTTTGCCGCGCTGGCCGAACGCCACGGCGTACCGGCGGATCGTCGTCACTTTATCGAGGGCGCGCCGCTGGCGGGGATCTGTGATTTTGCGGCGGAGCACCGGGCTGACGTGATTGTCATGGGGACCGTGCAGAACAGCGGGCTGGATAAACGCTTGGGCACCACCGCCGAACAGCTTTTGCACCGGGCGCCGTGCAGTGTGCTGGCGATCAAACCGGCGCAGACGCGGTAATCCTGAAACCCCGTGACGCACCGATGGCCGGTCCGTCGCGGGGCTGCTCTTTACAGGCAAAGCCGATGGATGACCTGAGTGCTGTCATTGGGGTCGTTGCGTGTTTCAAAACCCAGGGCTTTGGCCAGGTCGCGCATCGCGGTATTGCTCGAAGAATCCACCGAATACATCTGGCGAAAGCCATTCTGGCGAGCGGATTTGATCAAATGCTCCATTAACGCCGTGCCCAGCCCCAGATGCGTCCATTCATCGGCGACGGTCACGGCGATTTCACATTCATGTTCAGCGGTGGCGGCGTAGCGGCTGATGCCGATCTCGATCAGTTGCCCATTTTCGTGGACCAGCGCGATGTAAGCGGTGCGCTGTTTATTGTCGGTGTCCATCAATTGGTCGAGCAGGGCGGCGCCGGGTTCGTTGACGTGGGCCAGAAAGCGCATGTGCCGGGACTCGGGAGACAGGCGCTTGATAAAGGCGTATTCACGCTCGCGGTCTTTTTCCGCCAGGGGCCGGATCAACACATGACGGCCATCCTTGAGCGCTTCGATCCAGTATTTGCCGGTGACGGCAGCATAAGCTGCGACGGCCCGGTCATTGTGGTCTTTGACGTTGAGCATGGGGTGATCCTCCATCCGGTTCGAAAGGTTGGCGCGTGGTGGTGAACCACGCGGTTCATTCCTTTCTACGCCGTTGCTGGCGCGTGAATCTGATCTGGATCAGACACCCGTGACGATGGCGTTGATTGGCGTGTGTTTGATGTAAATCAAACCGGGGCAGGGGCCAACGCGCGCATCTTCAAGCCTGCCGGCGCATAAGGCCGGTGCCGAGCCGAGGTGTGTGATGGGTCAATATCAACGCTTATTGCTGATCGCCGACCGAACCCTGCATCAATCCCCCGCGTTGCTGCGGGCCGTCGCGCTGGCCAAGGCCGGAGGGGCCGTGTCGCATGTGCGGGCGTTTGTCGAACCGGCGCCAGTGGTTCACTTGTGGGAAGAAAAAACCGACGACGCCGGCTATCAGCGCTATTTGCGCCGTTATCGTCGCTGGGTGGCTGATGAGGTCCAGCGGCTCAGTGGCCGGGGGTTGGAGGTGACGGTCGAGGTGGTCTTCACCACCCATCCGTTGCTGGATATTTTACGAACGGTCGAAGACCTCAAACCCGACCTGCTGATCAAGGATGTGACCCTGGAACCGGTGCTCAAGCGGGTGTTCATCACGCCGCTCGATTGTCACCTGTTGCGCGACTGCCCGGTCCCCGTGCATTTGGTCAACCAGGCCCGATACGGCTTGCCGCACCGGGTCGTCGCCGCCGTGGCCCCGTTCGATCCATCGACACACATCAGCGGCTTGAACGACACGATCATCCAGACCGCCAATGCCCTGGCCCTGCAATGCGATGCGCCGCTGCACTTGCTGTATGCCTATGACTTGTCACCGGCGTTCAACGGTGATGCGCCGCTGGTCAGCGGGGGCTGGGGCGTGGACTGTGTCGAGGCGTTGCGTGAGTCCCTGCACATGGCTTTTGTCACGCTGGCGGATCGCTACGGTGTACCGCCGGAGCGGCGGCATTTCGTCATGGGCCTGCCAGTGCCGGTAATCAGTGAATTTGTCGAGGAGTACCAGGCGGATGTGGTAGTGATGGGCACCGTGCACCGGGTGGGCGTTGACCGGTTGATCGGCAGCAATACGGAACGGGCGCTGTACTCGGTGCCGGGCAGTATTCTGGCGGTCCGCCAGCCTGTCAGGGGGTGAGCACGATTGCGCCGTTGAACTGACCGGTCCGCAAGTGCGCCAGCGCCTGATTGGCGTCCTCCAGGGCAAAACGAGTGACGTCGCAGTGCACGGGGGTGTGTTGTAACGTTTCAAAAAACGCGGTGCCGTCTTCGCGGGTCAGGTTGGCCACTGAGCGAACGCTGCGCTCGCCCCACAGCAGGCGATAGGGGAAAGCGGGGATGTCGCTCATGTGAATCCCGGCGCAAATCACGCAGCCACCCTTGACGGTGACGGCCAGTGCCAACGGCACCAGCGGCCCGACCGGGGCGAAAATCAGGCTGGCATCGAGCAGATGCGGCGGTGGCTGGTCCGACGGGCCGGCCCACTCGGCCCCCAGTGATCGGGCATAGGCCTGGCCTTCGCTGTCATCCGGACGGGTAAAGGCATACACCCGTTGACCCCGGCCCCGGGCCACTTGAATCGCCAGATGCGCGGCTGCCCCGAAGCCATAAAGGCCCAGGTGCCGGGCATCCTTTGCCATTTGCAACGCCCGGAAACCGATCAGCCCGGCGCACAGCAGCGGGGCCGCTTGCAGGTCCGAGAGCACCTCGGGAATGGGGAAACAGAAGCGCGGGTCGGCAACGGTGTACTCGGCGTAACCACCGTCCAGATGACATCCGGTAAACCGCGCCTGATCACACAGGTTCTCCCGACCCGAGCGGCAGAACGCGCACTGGCCACAGGTCCAGCCAAGCCAGGGCACGCCCACACGCTGGCCGACCCACTCAGGCGCGACGTCTGGCCCCACGGCGGTGACGTCGCCGACGATTTCATGGCCCGGGATTCGCGGCAGTACCGCTTGGGGCAACTCACCGTCCAGCAGATGCAGGTCGGTGCGACACACACCGCAAGCCCGGACTTTAATCAGCAGTTGCTGCGGGCCAGGTGTCGGGACGGGGCGTTCTTGCAGTTGCAGTGGCTGACCGGGACGATGCAAAACCATGGCGCGCATGATGGTGCTCCAGATGTGCGTTGTTAGCGCAGAGGGCGGTGACAGCCCACGACCAGTTGTTTGATGCCTTCAATGTTCTGGATCTTGACGTTGCGGCCGGCAATTTCCACCAGGCCTTGATCGCGTAAATGCGCGATGCCCCGGCAGATGGTTTCCAGACGCAGCCCCAGATAGGAACCGATTTCCTCGCGGCGCATTTTCAGTACGAAGTTCCTGGATGAGTAGCCACGCAGGTTCAAACGCTGCGACAGGTTCAACAGAAAAGCCGCCAGACGTTCGTCGGAGTTCATGTTGCCCAGCATCAGCAGCATGTCGTGATCGCGGACGATTTCCCGGCTCAGAATTTTGTTCAGGTTGTGTTGCAGTGACGGCAGTTCTTGAGCGAGTTTTTCCAGGTGCGCGAAGTGGATCGGGCAGACTTCGCTGTCCTCCAGGGCAAAGGCATTGCAGGCGTGCTGATCGGTGCTGATGGCGTCCAGGCCGAGGATTTCGCCGGGTATCTGGAACCCGGTGACCTGTTCGCGTCCATCGACCGACAGCACGCTGGTTTTGAACGAGCCGATACGCACCGCGTACAACGAGCGCAGCGGATCGCCCGCGCGGTAGAGGGTGGCGCCTTTCTTGACCTTCAAGCGCTGCACGATCAGGGTGTCCAGACGCTGGACCTCCGGGCCGGTCAGGCCAAGGGGCAGGCACAACTCCAAGACGCTGCAACTGGAACAGGCAGCCTTGAGGTGCTGAATCTGCAGCGATCGGGTTTCCGGCATGAGAAATGACGCCATTTGGGAGTGTATCCAGCATAGGCGCCAGGCGCCGGGACGCACCGTTCATTCCGGGGTTTGCCGGGTTAATCGACCAACGGGGAAAGCCCGGTGCCTCTTTGCTTGAGCACCGCCGCCGGGCTTGGGCAATTGATTGACAAAGATCAGAGTCTTGACCGGATAACGCCAGATACTTGAGCCATCAGGACGAGGCCCAAGATGCTGAAACTCAAACGGATTCTATTGATTGCCCGCCACGAAATGACCCACACCCCGGCGTTTGATCGGGCGCAGGCATTGGCCAGTGCAACCGGGGCGTTGTTGCACATTGTTGCGTTCGATTTTGTCCCCGCGCTGGCGGTGGCCGGTCTGTTTGACCATGACGCGATGGCCCAGGCACGAGAGGGCTACTTGCAGGTGCACCGTCACTGGCTGGAGCAGCAAGCCCGGTTTCAACGGTGTGCGGGGTTGCAGGTCACCACTGAAGTGGTCTGGGCCACGCCGAGCCTGGCGCATATGCTCGACTACGTGAATGACTTTCATGCGGATTTGGTGATCAAGGACACCCATCATGTACCGGCGCTCGACCGTGCGTTCCATCGCCCGCTGGACTGGCTGTTGCTACGCGACTGCCCGGCAGCCTTGCACCTGGTAACGGAGGCGAAAAACCCGAGACCGTTGAAGCTGCTCGCCGCCATCGATCTTTCGCATCTGGAGGAACTGACCCAAGGGCTCAATGAACGGATTCTTGACCTGGCTTCGACGCTGGCGGCCTCCTGTGGCGCGGTCTTGCAGGTGCTCAATGTCCGTAACTGGTCGGTCGTGGGCGGCGCGCTCAGGAGTCTGCCGACGCCGGCGCTGGGTGCGAGCTTGAGAGACGCGATCAACGATGCCCAGGAAGAGGCCTTTGATGTGCTCGCCGACCGCTACGGGATCGAGAAAAAACATCGACATCTGCTGACCGGCATTCCCCACACCGTGATCGGACAGTTCGCTCACCAGCATGACTTCGACATGCTGGTGCTGGGCACGGCCTGTCACCACGGGATCGACCGGTTTACCGGCAGCACCGCCGAGAGCCTGTTAAACCGTGCACCGTGCAGTTTGATGATCGTCAAGCCAGGGCGGTAAGGTTTGAGGTTCGCGTCCAGTGCCGGCTCACCCCAAATGGAGCACCCCGCACCGTCCTTGCCTAGACTTTCCGTGAGGCCATGCTATGACTTATGCACGGGCGTTCCTCAGGGCCATCCAAGCGGGGCACTCCATGCACTTTCGATTTCCTCATCTCATCGCATTGACGGTCGTCCTCGCACTCGGCCGCCTGGCCTGCGCCCAAGCCGTGGAATACAACCAGGTCAACGCCGCCGCCAGCCAGATCAGTTTCACCTTCAGCCAGTTTGGTTCGCGGGTCTACGGCACGTTCGGTGAATTCGGCGGATCACTCGATTTCGACACACAAAACCCCGGCGCCGCCCACGCCGTGCTTAACATTCAGCTCGCCAGCATCGACGCGGGCAGCGACGACGCGAACACTGAATTGAAAAAACCGGCCTGGTTCGACACGGAACATTTTCCGGTGGGCACCTTTAAATCGACCCGTGTTAAAGCCCTCGGCGGCGACCGCTACTTATTTATCGGCACGTTGACCCTGAAAACCCTGACCTTGCCGGTGGAGGTCCCGGTGCAGTTGAGCGCGCAAAGCGGTATCGGCGTGTTTGTCGGCGAGTTCGCGCTCAACCGTGACGATTTCAAGATCGGCGCGGGGGAGTGGGCCGATGGCGTGGTGTCCAAGGACATCAACATACGCTTTCGCATGGTTGCCCCTGAACGATAGTTTTCCACTCCGGCCGTCTCCGATTGATTGTCACCCGCCTGCCTCGTCGCTATAGTGCGATCCATTCTCAAATGCAATCACCTCGCACTCTCAGGAAAACCGCCCAATGGGTCCTGTTTCTTCCCGCGACTCAGCCCTGCATCGCGACATTGCGCAGTTGTACGTCGAGCATCATTCCTGGCTTCAGGGCTGGTTGTGTCAGCGGGTATGGTGCCGCAGCGATGCGGCCGATCTGGCGCAGGACACCTTTGTCCGGTTGCTGCGGCCGGCGTCGGCGCCCCGTGAGCCAGACCTTCGTCAGCCCCGGGCCTATCTGGCGACGATTGCCCGGCGCTTGATGCTCAACTTGCATCGGCGTCGTTCGGTGGAAGAGGCGTGGTTGCACACCCTGGCGCAGTTGCCCGAAGCGCTGGCGCCGTCGGTCGAGGAGCAATGGCTGATCCGCGAGGCGTTGCAAGCGCTCGATACGATGCTGCACGGCTTGCCGTCGGCAGTGCGCCGGGCGTTTCTGTTATCGCAACTGGAAGGTCATACCTACGTCGAAATCGCCGAAATGCTCAACGTGACGGTGCGCACCGTGCAGCGCTACCTCACCCAAGCGATGGAGCAATGCATGCTGCTCGCGATGGCGCAGGAATCATGAGCGAAGCACCGCTGGAACGCAGCATCGTGCGGGAAGCGGCGCGCTGGTTTATGCGCCTCAACGACCGTGACGCCGACGCCACGCAGCAGGCGCGTTTCGAGCAATGGCGCAAGCAGCATCCGGATCACGAACGGGCCTGGCAACTGGCGCAACGGGTCAGTCAGCAGTGGCAAGGCATTCCCAACGGTGTGGGCCTGCCGACCCTGGAGCGCGCCGATCGCTTGAGCCGTCGTTCCAGCCTCAAGGCGTTGATTTTGCTGATGACCGCCGGCCCCGCCGCACTGGTGGCGTGGCGGCAGTCGTCGTGGTCGGCGGATGAGCGCACGGCCATCGGCGAACAGCGGCAGATAAACTTACCGGATGGCACGCAGCTGAACTTGAACACCAACAGTGCCGTGGACATTGCGTTCGACGCGACCCAGCGGCTGATTCGCCTGCGCGCCGGGGAGATTCTGGTGACCACGGCTCAGGATCGCCTCAACCGGCCACTGCTGGTGCAGACCGATCAGGGCAACGTGCGCCCGGTTGGCACGCGTTTCAGCGTGCGACTGGAGCGGGGCGAGAGCCTGGTCACGGTGTTCGCCGGGGCCGTGGATATCCAACCGGTGCGCGGCACCACCCCAGTGCGATTGAACGCCGGCCAAACGGTACGCTTCGACAGCCGCACGGTGCTGGCGGCGCTGCCGTTGACCCCAGGCAGCGGCGATTGGACCCAAGGCGTGTTGCGCGTGGAGCGGATGCCGCTGTCGGCGTTCGTCCAGGAACTCAATCGCTACCGGCCCGGTTGGGTGCGTTGCGACGCCGGGGTCGGCGACTTGCTGATCAGCGGCGCCTTCCAGTTGCGCGACACCGACCTGATCCTCAGCGCCGTCACCCGGGCGTTGCCGGTGGACGTGGTGTACCGCACGCGGTATTGGGTCACCCTGCAACCCCGAACAGCCTGATCCCACCCGGCGACAACCACGATTTTTCGACTTGACCCAATACCGCGACGGCTACGATTTTTCGACTCCAACTCCGCCCCCCAGGTAGGAGCTGCCGAAGGCTGCGATCTTTTGATCTTGCTTCTAAAAAATCAACGTCAAAAGATCGCAGCCTTCGGCAGCTCCTACGGGGGATGTTCGCGATTCATAAATTAATTTCGTATTGCCTGTCCGGTTTTCAAACGCTGGCGTGTCCTCTCAGCAAACAGGTTTTTCGATACGGAGTGTGCATGCCTTTTTCCCCTCGTTTGTCCTCGCTTGCGTGTGCCGTTATGGCGTTCGCGGCCACCGCCAGCCCAATGTTATTCGCCGCTGAAGTCCAGCATTACTCGATTGCGCCCGGCAGCCTCGGGCAGGCGTTGTCCAGTTTCGCCGCCACCGCCGGGATCAACCTCGCGATTGATCCGGCCTTGGTGCAGGGCCGTCGCAGCGCCGGGCTGGAGGGTGACTTTGCCCTGCAAAGCGGTTTCGCCCGGTTGCTGAGCGGCAGCGGTTTGCGTGCGGATTCCGAGGGCGATGGCGTGTATGTATTGACGCGAATTCCCCAGGGTGACGCCTCGCTGGAACTCGACCCGATCCAGGTCCAGGGCCTCACGCCGAATGAAGAAACCGGCGACGGTCCGGTGCACGGCTACGTGGCCAAACGCACCACCATCGGCACCAAGACCGACACGCCGATCAATGAAATCCCGCAAACCATTTCGGTGATCACCCGCGACGAAATGGACCAGCGCGGCGTGCAGGATTTCAACTCGGCGGTGGCCTACACCCCCGGCATCCGCGTGCTCGATTACGCGGGCGGGCAGGGTGCGCCGGACATCTTTATGCGCGGCTTCCGCGCCTTCAACCTGTTCGGCATTTACCAGGACGGTTTGCGCACCGGTTTCAACCAGTACGACACCAATTTCGAAACGTTCGGCCTGGAGCGCATCGACGTGGTCAAGGGCCCGGCCTCGGTGCTGTTTGGGCAAATGGCCCCCGGCGGCGTGGTCAACATGACCAGCAAGCGGCCCCAGGAAACGCCGATTCATCACATCGAAGTGCAGGGCGGCAGCTTTGATCGACAGCAGTTCGGGCTGGACGTGAACGATCAGCTCAGCAGCGACGGCACGCTGTTTGGCCGGGTGGTGATGATTCAACGCGACAGCGGCACCCAGGTCGATCATTCCCCGGACGACCGCACCTACATTGCGCCGTCGCTGACCTGGAAACCCGACGACGCCAACACCCTGACCGTGCTCGCGAGCTACAACAAGAGCAAAACCGGTGGCTCGGAACAGAGTTTCCCGGCCATCGGCACCGTGTTGAAAAGCCCGTTCGGCCACATCGCCTCGGACACTTACCTGGGCTGGAAGGGCAGCTATTACCAGGTTGAAACCACCTCGGTCGGTTCGATCTATGAGCACCTGTTCGACAACGGCTGGACGTTCCGCCAGAACCTGCGCTACATGCATTCCAACGTCGGTTTCCTCGCCAGCGGCCCGGACGTGGTGCTCAACGACGACGGTCGCACCCAGGACGTCGGTTTGCAGAACCGGCCGAAAAGCAGCAACACCTTTATGGTCGATAACAACCTCCAGGGCACTTTCAACACCGGGCCGTTGCAACACACGTGGCTGACCGGCGTCGATTACTCGCACTACAACGCCGAGGAAACCCGCCGCAACGGCGACCCGGACCCTGAGTTTGAAATGCTCGATGTGTATAACCCGGTCTACGGTGGCGGGGCGATCTGGTACGACCCGTTGCAACGGGACACCCGCACCAGGATGCAGCAAGTCGGCGTGTACGTGCAGGACCAGATCAAACTGGATCGCTGGGCGCTGACCATCGGTGGTCGTGAAGATTGGGCGACCGATCGGGAGAAGGGGATTTATTTCGGCACCGAAAACGTCGACACCGAGCAACGCGATCACAAGTTCACCGGGCGCATTGGCCTGGCGTACCTGTTCGATAACGGCATCACGCCCTACGCCAGTTACAGCACCTCGTTCCAGCCAAACCCGGACACCGACATTTCCGGCGCGTTATTCAAACCGACCGAAGGCAAGCAGTACGAAATCGGCGTCAAGTATCAGCCACCGGGCTACAACAGTTCGGTCACGGTCTCGGCGTTTGACCTGACCCAGAAAAACGTCACCACCGCTGATCCGGTCAACACCGGGTTCTCGGTGCAGAGCGGTGAAGTGCGCTCGCGCGGGATGGAAATCGAGGGCAAGGCCAGCCTGAGCCATAACCTGAACATGATCGCGTCCTACGCCTACACCGATGCCGAAATCACCCAGGACAGCAACTTCCAGGGCAACACCCCGCGAGCGATTCCGCGTAACACAGCCGGTGTATGGCTTGATTACACCCTCGACAGCGGTGTGTTCGACGGCCTCGGCGCCGGGGTCGGGCAGCGTTATGTGGGCTCTTCGTACAACATTCAAAACACCGTCAAAGTGCCGCACTACACCTTGACCGACGCTTCGTTGCGTTATGACTTGGGCAAGGTCGGGCTGACGGGTACCAAGGTCTCGGTGACGGGCAACAACCTGTTCGACAAGCACTACTTCGAGCCGGGTTTCTATGCGGACTCGGTGCTGTACGGCAATCGACGCAATGTGATTGCGACGCTTAGCTACGACTGGTGAGGCCAACATCAAAAGATCGCAGGCTTCGCCAGCTCCTACAGGAATTTGCTGCACCCCGACATCACGCGGTCACGTAGGAGCTGCCGAAGGCTGCGATCTTTTGATCTTTTGATCTTTTGATCCTCAACGATCACCCTTCAGCGCCTCAACCATGCCTTCGGCCGCCAACCCGTGAATGGTGGTGGTCGGGTGCCATTCGTCCCAGTAGTAATGAGCCGCTGGCTCGGCGCAGCGTGGTTTGACGTCCGGGTAAGTCGACTGGCACGGCGTATCCAGATCCTTCAAGCCATGGCTGGCCGGTGCTGCGCGCAGCTTTCTACGCAACAATTTGGCTGATCGCGACAAGGGCAGGGTCGGTTCTATGGATTTCCTGCTTTGTATCGCTTTTGCTAAATAGCAGGGTGCCACTACTCAATCTCCCCGAGCTGCTAAGCTTCGATCCTGCAACATCCAGGCTGACGACGATAATCTGCAAGGAGGCAGGTGATGATGATCAAACGCATTGGCAGTACGAGTGTGCACGCGGTTGCTGAGCCTCTCGCTCGGGAAGCCGTGGATCAGGCGCTGGCGCAACTGCTGGCCAGTTCACTGTTCGCCAAGTCTCGACGAATGGGCAGCTTGCTGCGTTTTCTGGTCGAGCATGACCTTCAATTCTCCAATACGCCTCTCACCGAGCACGCCATCGGCATCGCGGTGTTTCGGCGCGACCCGGCGGTCTACTGCACGGGCGACGATCCGGTGGTGCGGGTGCAGGTCGGCCGGTTGCGGCGCAAGCTCGCCAGTTATTACGCCACCCTTGGCCAGAAAGACCCGGTGCGCCTGAGCGTGCCGGCCGGCAGCTATCGGCTGACGTATGAGCGGCTAAGCCCCAAGACAGTCAGCGCCCATCATCCGGTGCTGCAATTGCAACCGTTTACCTGCATTACGCTGGACGGCGACGACTTTACCCGGGGCTTGAGCGAAGAGTTGAGCTGTCGGCTGTTCGAGTCGTTTGAGCAAACCCAGACCCACAGCAACCATGTGTTGATGAACGTGCCACGCCACAGCGTCAAAGCAGCGGTTTCAAGGCGCGGCAGTTATTCATTGGAAGGCAGTGTGCGGGTCGAGCCGGCGCGGGTCCGGGCTTCGGTGCGATTGATTGATGTTGCTCAGGGGCGGATTCGCTGGTCCGAGCAGTTTGATCGCAATCGACCCTACGGCATCGCGACCCAGGAGGATCTGGCGGCGTCGATCTGTCAGTCGCTGACCGGCTATTT
The DNA here is from genome assembly GCF_037049705.1 of Janthinobacterium sp. LPB2021202312-11-4. Lineage (NCBI taxonomy): Bacteria > Pseudomonadati > Pseudomonadota > Betaproteobacteria > Burkholderiales > Oxalobacteraceae > Janthinobacterium > Janthinobacterium sp. LPB2021202312-11-4. Next base: position 19,561 of record NZ_JBAGKV010000031.1, read on the forward strand.
CGCCCGGGGCAGTGACGAAGGCTGAAAAGAGGGGCAACCGCGAGGTTGCCCCCGGGTGTCGCCGTTACACGGTTTTCCAGACGCCGCCCACATAGAGACGGGTTGCACTGTTATCGAAGGTCAGGTCGATTTCAATGGCATTGGAGCGCGAGGTGCTGAACATGGTGCTGGTCTGCACGTTCTGTTCGAACCAGACCAGAATCGTCTCGATTGGCGTCAATACCGTCTGACCGAGCACCACCGGGTTAGTGGCCACGTAGATCGGGGTGCTGACCTGTTGGCCATCGAGGCCGGTGGACAGTTGGTTGATACCAGGGTGGATCGACCCGTAGTTGTTCACCAAGGTAATCGAGGTGTCAGGACCACTGGTAATCGCCGAGCCCAGCAGGCCGTTCTGGTCGAGTATCGACTGTTGGCCCAGGCCGATATTGACGGTGTTGGTGGAGGCTCTGACCTGCACGTTGGCCTGGAACTGGTTGGAGCCGAACAGTTGATACTGTGGCGTCCAGCTGAAATCGTTGAAGCTCAGGTACTGGGTGTAGGACTGCCAGATCACGTTGTACGCTTCGTTGCCGACTTTTTTGGCAAAGCACAGCTTGTAGCCCGACTGCTTGAGTTGGGTCAGGTCTGCGGAGTCGATCTGGATCGTGACGGTTTTTTGAGTGGCGGCCAGGGTCGACGTCAGCACTTTGCTGTAGTCGGTGGTTTTCAGGGCCGTTGAACTGGAGGCGCCGAGGATCGATTTGACGGCCGCTTGAACGTCGTCGTGCAGTGCTTTCTGGTTGCTTGCAGCGCTTGACTTACTCATGGTGTCCCTCTGTTCTGTCTGGGTTGTGTATAGGCAATCAATGGGCTGCGGGCGTCGAATCCGGCCAACCATCAGGCAGCACCCGTGACAGGTCTTCCATGCCTCCACTGGCGGGAGGCGGGCGATGCCGATGATGTGTCACACCCCTTTCAGCACATTGACGGCTTCACAGTAAGGGCGACGGGGAGCGGGGCGAAGTGTCTTGGCGTTACATTCGCGGCAGCCGTTGAGCCAGCGCAGAACACTCAGGTAACAGGTTGCGTAACGGGGTTGTATCAAGTGGCTGTCAGGTCGACTGTTCGACGACATCCCCGACATCCCCGTCACCCCCGGCATTGACGGACCCGTAGGAGCTGCCGAAGGCTGCGATCTTTTGATTGTGCTTTTTGACAGATTTGGAACCACCGAAGATCAAGATCAAAAGATCGCAGCCTTCGGCAGCTCCTACGGGCGGGAGTACGTCCGTCTAGCTGCGTGAGGTTTTGATCCCGTCCAGCAATCGATGCATCCGCAGCGCCTCTTCAAACGTCGCCGCCGCATGGGTGCCGTCCGCCAGGTCCTGGGCAAACACGTGATACAGCTCCGCCAGTTCCAGCACCGCCGACGGCAAGTCTGATTCGGGCAAGCGCTGATAACTGTCCGGCAGCGGCAAGAGTTGCAGCGGCAAATCATCGCCGTGAGCGCCTTCGATCACGTAGTCATCGCCCACGCTGCCAAAGGCTGAGCGGTTGGTGATTTTCAGGTCGCCCTGATCACCGGTGATATCGATCTGCACCCCGGAGCCGTTGCGTTTTCCGCCCTCGATATGGATCGACACCACCGCGTCGTTTTCCAGCAAACCACTGAGCACCAGTTGATCGGGCGCGGTGCTGTCCAGCACTTCGCCGGTTTCGACGATGGTGATTTTCGGGAACTGACTGACCATCAACCCCGAGACACTCAGCGGCCAACCGGTGGCGGTAAACAGCATGTCGAGGAAGTGCCCGGCGTAGATCGAGACGATGCTGGAGAAGTTTTCTTCAGGCGCCGTCCAGCGCAGGGCATTGGCGCGCAAGGCCTGGAAATAATGGGTGCTGACGTGCATCCGCACCGAGCGCAACTGGCCGACATAGCCTTGTTGCAACAAGTCCTGCAGGTAACGGTTGTGCGGCGCGTGGCGGCGTTGCAGGCCGACGATATGGCGCACGCCCGCGTCTTTGGCCAGGTGCACCAATTGCTCGGACGCGGCCGTGGTGGTGGTCAACGGCCATTCGCAGTAGACATTTTTGCCGGCGGCAATGGCGGCGCGCACCGTTTGTTCGTGTTGGGGCGCGGTGTTGAGCACCACCACCAGATCGACGTCAGGGTTGTTGACCAGCGCATCCAGCGAATCGGCGACCTGGGCAATCCCATATTCACTGGCCGCCGCGTCGGCGCGTTCGCGGTGTTCGCTGTAAATCGCTTGTACCTGGTATTGCGGCAGCAGTGCGAGGACACGCAAGTGGCCGTGGCGGGCCCAAGTGCCGACGCCGACGATGCCGACGCGAATGGGGGCGTGAGAAGTGGTCATGGGTTTAGCCTCGTAAAGGGGATGGCAGACGAGGCAAAGTCTAGGGAGCGCAGGCTTCGGGAAAAACAGGCCAACGGGCCGGACTCTTTGGACATAAAGGGCGCTAATGCGGTCCGGGCATGCGGGTGACCACGTTTCAAGTGGCTGTCGCATCAGCAAAGCCCCGATTGCCGAGGCCCTGCAACGCTAAACCTTGAGAATGTTGTCCTTGAAGAAGTCGATCAACACCCGCAGCCTCGGTGCGGTCTGCTTGGATGCAGGCCAGAGCATCCACAGGTTGCCGGTGTGGTCGGTGTAGTCGTCCAGCACCACCTTCAGCCGGCCATCGGCCAACGGCTGACGGATTGAAAAGTCCGGCAGGCAGGCAATCCCCACCCCATCCAGCGCCAAATACGTCAGCGGGTCCATCGTGGTGCAGGTCATGGCTTTCGCCAGATTCGGCTCGATGTGCGTCTCGCCGATGCGCAGCGGCCAGCGCTCGATCATCCCCGTCGCCGGAAACTTGTGCAGCAGGCAGACGTGATTGATCAACTCGTCCGGGTGCGTCGGGTTGCCGTGGCGTTCCAGGTACTCGGGCGAGGCCACCAATTGCAATTGATAGCCACCGAGTTTGCGCGCCATCAGTCGTGAGTCTTGCGGCGCGCCGGTGCGGATCACCGCGTCGAACCCTTCCTCGATCACGTCCACCATGCGGTCGGACATGTCCACCATGCGGTCGGACATGTCCACATCCAGCTCGATGTCCGGGTAGGCGCGCATGAACCCGGCCAGCACCGGCATGATCAGCACGTTCTGCAACGGCACGCTGATGCGCACTTTGCCCTTGGGCGTGGCGGACAATTCCAGCAGCTCCATTTGCGCGGCTTCCACTTCGCTGAGGATGCGCTTGCACCGGTCCAGGAACAGCTCGCCTTCGGTGGTCAGGGTGACGCTGCGGGTGCTGCGATGGAACAGTCGCACGCCCAGGCGTTCTTCCATGCGCGCCACGCTTTTGCCGACTGCCGAGGAGGAGATTTCCAACAGGCGCCCGGCTTCGGTGAAGCTGCGGGTCTCGGCCACCTGAATGAAGGCCGTGATACCGCTGAGGCTGTCCATCATGGGCGGGGTGCTCGATGCAGGGAGGGTTGACGCAGAGTAGAGGCGGGCCGGGGATTTGCAAAGGAAACGATGAAAAGATCGCAGCCTTCGGCAACGCTGACGGGTGAGATGTGAACACCCGTAGGAGCTGCCGAAGGCTGCGATCTTTTGATCTTAAAAAACGAACGCCGAATCAGGCACTCTGCTGATAAAACGGATAATCCGTAAACCCAACCTCCGTACCGCCGTAGAACGTATCCCGGTCATAAGCATTCAACGACCGGCCATGCCGAATGCGTTCCGGCAGATCCGGGTTGGCAATAAAGTCCCGCCCAAACGCCACCAGGTCCGCATCACCGGCCCGCAAGATCTGCTCGGCAGACTCCGCCGTAAACCCGCCCGCCGCCATGATCAACCCGGCGTAATGCCGACGAATCAACTGCGCCGCCACCGGGTTCTGGTCCTTGCTCTCATCAATCGAATTGCCCAGCACGCGTGGTTCGATCAGGTGCAAATAAGCCAGTTTCAACGTTGCCAATTGCTCGGCCACATACACAAACAGTGCTTCGGGATGGCTGTCCTTCATGTCGCCGAACGTACCGCTCGGCCCCAGGCGCACGGCCACCCGTTCGCTGCCCCAGACCGAAATCACTGCGCGGGTGATGTCCAGCAGAAACCGCGCCCGCTTGGCGATTGTGCCGCCATAGGCGTCGGTGCGCCGGTTGCTGCCGTCCTGCAAGAACTGGTCGATCAGGTAACCGTTGGCGCCATGGATTTCCACGCCGTCAAAACCGGCGGCCAGGCCCCGTTGCGCGGCGCTGCGAAAATCTTCCACCAACGCGACCACTTCCGCTTCGCTCAAGGCGCGGTGCGGCGTGCTCGGCACCCAGCCGCTGGCGGTGTAGGCCACGCCGTCGTACTCGACCGCCGATGGTGCGACGGGCTGCGCGCCGTGGGGTTGCATGTCGCTGTGGGACTGGCGGCCGGCATGGAACAACTGCAAAAAGATCCGCCCGCCCTTGGCATGCACGGCGTCGGTGATGATTTTCCAACCGGGGATTTGCCCGTCGTTGTACAGCCCCGGCGAACCGAGATAACCGTTGCCGGTGGTGGACACCACCGTGGCTTCGGAAATGATCAAGCCGCCCTCGGTGGCACGCTGCGAGTAGTACTCGGCCATCAACGCACCGGGCACATCGCCGGGCTCGGAACGCATGCGTGTTAGCGGTGCCATGACCACGCGATGAGAGAGGTTGTGCGGGCCGAGCTGGATGTTGGAAAACAGGGCAGGGTGATTCATGGTGATCTCCAATAAGTGACTGGAGCCCACCTTAGGCCGATTGAATACCCGGAAAAACCGGCCGGCGATCCGCTCTCTCTGGACCGATTGCTCCGTAATCGGCTGACGCCCGGTGTTCAATCGAGCGCCAGCCGATATCCCTTTTAATGCCCCGCGATCGGCACGGTCAGCGCTTGCCCGAAGGCTGAGCGGATGGTGGCGGTCGGACTCGGCGTCGGCCCGTCACCGGTGGTGGTGACGGACAGCCGCCAGCGTGCCCCGGCCCCGCTGGGCGTCAGCGCGGCTGCGCCGAGGTTGAGTGGCCCGCCGGTGGTGGTCGCGGTCACCGTAATGCTGTTGCCGGCGGCGCGGGAGGTGGTGCCGGCCAAGTCCCAGGTGTAGCGGTTGTTGCTGCGGCTGACGACGGTGGCGCTGGTGACTTGCAAGTCTTCATTGACCGCCGCCGCACTGACCGCCACCGACACCGTGGCCGGTTTGTCCGAGACCGCGTCCTTGCTGTCACTGGCCTGGTAGGTGAAGGTCGCGGTGAGCGGCGCGCTGACGATGGCCGGCGGGGTGTAGACCACGCGCAGCCCGTCGGTGCTGACCGTGCCCTGGCCCGAATCCGGCTGGCTAAGGCCGACCACTTTGAGCGGCAGGTTGCCGTCGGGATCGGTGTCGTTGGCCAACACATTGATGGTCAGCGGCTGGCCATTGTTACTGGTGGCGCTGTCGGGGTTGGCCACGGGTTTTTTGTTCGGGCCGTTGTTGTCCTCATCCTGATTGCCGGTGCGGAAGGTGGGCAGCGCGGCAGAGTTCACGTAAGTGACGCCGTCCCAACCTGGCAGCGGCGTGGGCATCAACTGGAATTGCCCCGGATGCTCGATGTCCCAGCGCAACAACATCGACGTGTCTTCGTGCTGGGTGTTGTGGCAATGCTCCATGTAGGTGCCGGCGAACTCGCGGAAGTGGATCGCCATTTCCACATTCACCGAACTGTCGATGCCTTCGCCGATGCGATAGACGTCCTTGCGCGCCCACTTTTCCCATTCCGGCGGCGCCTTGCCGTCGCGACTGAGGATCACGCCTTCTTCGAAATGCACGTGCACCGGGTGGTTCCAGCCGTTGCCGCCGTTCTCGATTTTCCACACTTCGAGGGTGCCGTCACCGGTGAAACCGGCGTCGGTCGGGCCGTTGGCGAGTTGCGGCGCGGCGCTGATCCGGCGTGGGTCCATGTTGTAGCCTGGGCCGCCGTCGGTCTTGATGGTCCACGGTGCTTCGTCGGTGCCGTCGGAACGCCCGAACACGAAGTGCCGATGCCGAGCCAGTTTGAGTTTGGCTTGATCGCTGGGGCTGTCGCGATCAAGGGTCAGCGGGATCATGGTCTTGCCGGCGGGTTTGCCCGGTTTGGCGGGTTCGAAGTCCGCCGGGTTCATGCTCACGTCCTGGCCGCTGTAGGGCTGCACCAGCAGTTGCAGGAATTTGCCCACGGTCGGGTCGCCCTTGTCCCATTGCGGGCCTTTGCCGGTTTGCTTGATCACCGCTTTGTATTTCTCGGACAACACGTCCGCCAGGGCCAGTTCGTTTTTCTCCGGGCCTTTGCCGGTGCGGTGTTCCAGTAGGTTGACGAAGTACAGTTTGTCGCCGGGCTGAATGCCGTTTTTCGCGAAGTTGACGATGATGTCGAAGCGTTCGGCGATGCCTTGGGTCGGCAGAATGGCGTTGTGGTCTTGCAGGTCGCCGTCGCCATCCAGGTCCAGGCTGCCGTCGAACGGTACGGTGTGTTCCATCAGGTTGCCGTCGTTGGCAATCATGTGGAAGGACACGCGGTTATACGACACCCCCGACCCCGCCGGGCCGGGAAACTCGCCGCTGGTGCCGCTGACTTCACGCACCAGGGCGAACTTGAAGAACCGCGACACCGAGCCGTTGAGAATGCGGAAACGATAGCTGCGCGCGCGGACTTTGAGGCGCGGCTGGTACTGCCAGTTGACCAGGATCTGATCGCCGAGAAAGCCATCAGTGTTGAACGGGTTGAACCACAATTGGCCGTTTTCATCCCAGGCCTTGTCGGCCACGAGCAGGTTCACATCGTAGTCACGGTTGCCCCACGGCAGCGCCGAGCCGCTGGGCAAGCGCAGGTTGACGCCGTCCTCGATGGCCTCGTTGCCACGGTCCAGGGCGCTGTAGTAATTCATCATCACCGCGTTGCCCTTGTAGACGTTCTGCGCGGTGAAATCGAGCATGTGGTCGTGGAACCAGTGGGTGCTCATGGTCTCGCGCCAGTCGCCGCGAATCTTGATGGTGCCGTGGTCACAGGTCTTGAGGCCGGGGCTGGCATCGTTGACGAACAGCGTCTCGCCCGGCGAGCAGGGGAACGCCGCGCGTGGGTCTTGGGCGCTGGTGTTGATGGTGTCGTAACCGGCCAGTTGCAGCGGCCAGCGATAGTCGTAGTACTGCCCCGGAAAGAAAAACGCGTTGGTATAACCGTCGCTTTCCGCCGGGGAATGGCCGTTGTGTTCGTGGGTGCTGATGGTGTGCAGGCCGAAACCGGCGTTGGCGGCCGGGTCGATGGGCAGGGCGTTGTAATGGCGCATCAGGACCGGTTGGCCGTAGCGCACCATGAGCAATTTGGGCGGAAAGGTGCCGTCGAAGGTCCACACTGAGTTGTGATTCTGCAGCGGAAAACTCGGGTGGAAGCGCGTGTCGATGCCTTTGGTGGTGCCCGTTGTGGTCGGGATGTCCGAGGTCTGGTAGTAGAGCCCGCCGGGCCCGAATTCACCGGCGGCGTAGTTGTGCAATTGCTTGCGGTCACGCAGGCCGCTGTTGAGTCGTGCACCCACTTGTACGGTTTTGAACGCGACCTGAGGGAAGAACTCGTTCCAGCGTTGGTGCGACCAGCCTTTTCCCGGTGGCCGCCCCTCGGCGGGCGAACCTACCGGGTGGCGATTGAGGAAGGCCTCGATCTGCGCCTTCCAGGGGTTGCGGTCCAGCACGTTGGAGAACTGTGAAGGGAACGGGAACAGGCCAGGCTGGCGCATGAATGCTTCCAGCGCCGTACTTGACGGCGCGCTGCGGGCGACGCTGTTGGGGTCCTGCTGGGGGGCGGGGCCCACGGTCGGCACCGGAAACGTCAGGGGTGGGGCCGGGAGCGTCGGGTCGAGTTTTTCCGTGCCGAACTCTTCAAACAGCAGCAGTTGCTGGGTGAACGGCTGGGCGCCGAACAACGGGCTCGGCTTGCCATTGGTGGGGAAGTTGAACGACGTTTGCAGCACCGGCGGCAAGACGTTATCGGCCCGGGGTGTGTTGCGGTCGCCGAATGCGCCATTGGGCAAGGCCAGCGAGCCCTGGTTGGCTTCCGGCAAGGTTTTCAGGGCTTCCAGCGCGGCTTTGGGGTCGGCGGGGGGATTGGTGAAGGCCGAGGGGTCCGTCGGTGGCGGTTGCCCGACATCATCGAGCGGTGCCGCGCTGACCGTGGCCAGGCTGAACGTCATCAGCATCACCGACGTGACGCCTTGCACCCGGAATAAGCCGGGCGACTTCTTCACAGGAACTGAGCTTTTCATGGTGTTCTCTCGGGGGGCATGCCGTGTGACGGCACTTGCCCTAGCGTCAACGCAAAAGCCGCGCCATCCCGGCGTTATGGAGAAAAGTCGTTTTAAATCAAATGGATGCGCCTTAAATCCTGCGCGTGGGGCATGCCTGTGTGCGCAATCGGGTGAAAATCCTCAGTGTTGGGGACGCTGTATGAGGACCATCATCCTTGGCTCTGCGGCTGGCTGCACAAACCCCGGCCTCACCACAAAGCTTCCTGGCCAGAGGGGGCGAGCGCGTTATGATAGCCGCGCTCGCCACACGCTTTTCGCCACCGCTCCAGGAGTCAGCCCCCGCAATGCCCCAGATCAGCCATTTCAAAACCCCGTGCCCCGAGCACATCACCAGCCAGATCCTGCAACTGGTTGTCGACAACCTCACCGACATCAGCGCGGTGGCGTTGCCGCCGAGCAACCTGCTGTACAACGTGTATCAGTACGCGATCGGCTACGAGGTTCACCTCTATCTGGAGGCGTTGAACGGGTCCAAGGGGCTGGCGGTGGAGTTGGTCGTGGCCACGGACGTGGACGATCCCGAGAAAGTCATCGGTTTTGTGCTGTACCTGCCGGTCAAGGACGATCCGCAAGCCTGCGGCGTCGCGTATATGGCGGTGGACGCCAGCTATCGGCGCCAGGGTGTCGCCCGGGCGATGTTGCGGGAAATGGTCGCTCGCTACCCTCATGCCGAGTTGACCTGTAGCGTCGCCAAGGTCCCGTACTTTGAAGCGCTGGGTTTTCAAGTGGTCGGCGTGCGCGCCACGCAAGTGCTGATGAATACTCGCGATCACGGCACCGACGGCTTGATGGCCGTGCTCGACACGGCACCGATCTACAGCGCATTGGAGGTGCGGCAGATTCATACCTATCTGCTGCAAAAACACGGCAAACGGGCGATGACCGATGCGGAGAAACAACGGGACCGGCACCTGGACCAGTTGACGCGCAAGGCCACTGAGTTTGTGCGCGGGCGATTGGGCGATGAAGCCGTGCCAACCGCCTCCCCGCACCTGCGCCTGGTCTGACCCCGCGCAAAACCCCGGGATCCCCGGCCCCCTGTAGGAGCTGGCGAAGCCTGCGATCTTTTGATCTATAACCGCAACATCAAAAGATCGCAGCCTGCGGCAGCTCCTACACGGCTCCCGGCCAACCGGCCTTGCGCAGGGCTTGCAACAACGTGTCGGCATCCAGCCCCGGCACTGTATGCCCGTTGCCCTCGGCCGTCTCAGCCGCCAACAAGGCATTGATGATCGCTTCTTCCACCGCCTCGGTGGCGGCCAGGAACAGTTCGCTGATGTGGTCGTTGTTGACCATGCTCAGGTTGTCGCAGGTCGGTGCCTTCTTGCTTTCATAAGCGGCGGGCGGCACATCGTTGCCGGTGGAAAACGCGATAAAGATATCGCCGCTGTGGTCTTCATTGCCGCCGCCGGTGCGGGCCAGGCCGAGGCTGGCGCGCTGGGCCAGGCGTGTGCACTGGTGCGGCAGCAACGGCGCGTCGGTGGCCAGGCAAACCACAATCGAGCCCATGCCCGGATGCGGCAGCGAAGCCTTGAGGAACGGCGAGTCAGCCTGTTCCATGTAGCGTCCGACCGGGTAACCGTCGACCCGCAATTCGTTGCGAATGCCGTGGTTCGCCTGGACGATGGCGCCCACCGTCCAGCCGCCCTGAACGCTGCTCAACCGTCGCGATGCGGTGCCGATGCCACCCTTGAATTCATGGCAGATCATGCCGCTGCCGCCACCGACATTGCCCTCCTTGACGGGGCCACCCACCGCCGTGCGCAGGGCTTGGGCCACATGCTCCGGCTTCACGTGAAAACCGTTGATGTCGTTGAGCAAGCCGTCGAAGGTTTCCAGCACCACCGGCATGTTCCAGTAGAGGCGACCGTCATCCGGTTGCTGCTCACGGTCCAGCACAATCAGCGCATCGCGCACCACGCCCAGGCTGTGGGTGTTGGTGAAGGCGATGGGGCTGGTCAGCAAACCGGCCTCGCGAATCCATTCCAGCCCGGTCGCGTCGCCATTGCCGTTGAGCACATGCACGCCGGCAAAGCACGGCTGTTGGCTGGTGGAACCGGCGCGGGGCTCGATCACGGTGACGCCGGTCAGGATCTCGCGGCCCTTGGCGCTGCGGCCCCGGACATCGCTGTGACCGACCCGGACGCCGGGTACATCGGTGATCGCATTGAGTGGGCCGGGTTGCAGCTGGCCAAACTGGATATTCAGGTCGCGGGCACGGGGTTTCATTGTCGTTCTCATGTTCAATTCAACTACTCACTGAATGACGCAATCCCTGTGGGAGCGGGCTTGCTCGCGAAAGCGGTGGGTCAGGTGCCATTCCTGCTGAATGTGCCGGCGCCTTCGCGAGCAAGCCCGCTCCCACAGGGAGTTTGCGGTGTTGGTTATTGACCGTTTTTCACTTTGCTCCAGACCCGGGTGCGCACGCGTTCGGTGGCGGGCGGCAGGGGTTGGAGGGTGAACAGGGTGGCCATGGCTTCGGCCGAGGGGTAGACCGCCGGGTTGTTGCGAGTTGCCTGGGCCACCAGTGGGGTCGCACGACTGTTGCCGTTGGGGTAGGACAGGTAATCGCTGACTGGCGCGATGACCTCGGGACGCATCAGGTAGTCGATGAACGCCAGGCCCTGCGCCGGGTTCGGCGCATCCTTGAGCAACACCAGGGTGTCGAACCACACGGGCGCGCCTTCCTTCGGCAGGCTGTAGGCGATCTTCACGCCGTTGCCGGCCTGTTCAGCGGTTTTCTTGGCTTCGAGCATCGCCCCGGACCAACCCACCGCCACGCAGATGTTGCCGTTGGCCAGGTCACTGATGAACTTGGACGAGTTGAAGTAGGCAATGTGCGGGCGCAGCTTGAGCAGCAGGGCTTCGGCCTTCTTGTAATCCTCGGGGTCGGTGCTGTTCGGCGGCAGGCCCAGATAGTGCAGGGCGACCGGCAGCATCTCCGACGGCGAATCGAGCATCGCCACGCCGCACTCGCCGAGTTTGGCCAGGTTGTCTTCCTTGAAGACCAGGTCCCAGGAATCCACCGGCGCCTTGTCGCCGAGAACGGCGCGGACCTTGTCGATGTTGTAGCCGATGCCGTTGGTGCCCCACAGGTATGGCACGGCGTACTGGTTGCCGGGGTCGTTGTTGGCCAGTTTGGCCAGCAGGTCGGTGTCCATGTTGTTGAAATCCGGCATCTGTGCCCGAGGCAGCGGCTGCAAGGCGCCGGCCTTGATCAGCGTCGGCAAACTGAAGTTGCTCGCCACCACCACGTCATAGCCGCTGCGACTGGTCAGCAATTTTCCTTCCAGCACTTCGGCGCTGTCGAACGTGTCGTAGACCGGCGCAATACCGGTGTCGCGCTTGAAGTCGTGGAGGGTCGTGGGACCGATGTAGTCATACCAGTTGTAGACGTGCACGGTGGGGGCATCGGCAGCGAAGGCCGACAGCGAGACCGACAGGCAAGCGCCCAGCCCCAGATTGAAATACGAGCGGTGACCACTCATGATGCGGCACTCCTGGCCTGCTGCAGGCCGGTAATGTTCAGGAGTGGTCAGGGTATCGGCGGGGTGGACCTGGCCCCATTCCCATCATGGGTTACACAAAAGGGGTAGAGCGTGGAGGCGTTGCTCAAGGAAATGCCGGTGCACCAAGGGCTGGCGCGGGTCTTTGGTGCGCTGGGCCACGACAGGTTCTGGCGTGCGCTGGTGGATACCCTGCGATTGCTGGTGCCGCTGGATAATGCCTTGGTCGCGGTGATGCGCGCGGGGCGAGTGCCACGGCTGCTGATCGATTTCGATTCCCGGGCCAGCGCCCACGAAGAGGAAGAACTGGCCGACTACAGCGCCGGCATGTACCTGCTCGATCCGTTCTACCAAGCCGCCTGCGCCGGTATCGCCGATGGTTTGCACAGCCTGGATTCCGTGGCCCCCGACCAGTTTCAACAGAGCGAGTACTACCAGAGTTACTTCCGCCGGGTCGTAGGCGCTGATGAGTTGCAGTTCATGATCAATGTGGACGGCGCCGTGCTTGGTTTATCGCTGGGCCGCTCGACGGGTTTCACCGCACAAGAGCAAGGGCGTCTGCTGTGCGTGCGCGACTGGGTACTGGCGGCGATGGGCCGACACCTGCAACTGGTGCCGCCGGAGGGGCCGACCGCAGTGGCGGGGGATCTGGCGACGTTGCTGGATCGCTTCGGCGCCCGCTTGACCGCGCGGGAAATCGAGACCGCCCGGCTGATCCTCCAGGGTTTCTCCAGCAAAGCCATTGCCCAGCAACTGAGCATCTCCCCGGAAACGGTGAAGGTGCATCGGCGCAATCTCTATCACAAGCTCAATGTCAGCGGTCATGGCGAGTTGTTTGCCTTGGTGTTGCAACCGCTTTAAAAGATCGCAGCCTTCGCCAGCTCCTACATTGACCGTGTGAAAACCCGATCCCGTAGGAGCTGCCGGAGGCTGCGATCTTTCGATCTTCAACTAGCCCTGCTGAAACACCAACGCCTTCAACCCGCACTCAGCATCGGCATCCGGAAACTCCGGCGGATTCTCCAGACGCTGCACAAAACGCAGGCTCGGCGATTCGCGGGTGACGCCTTCTATCAGGAAGTCCGAACCCAGCGCCGGGTCGTTCATGCACGCCAGCACCGTGCCCTCGGGCGTGAGCAGCTCCGGCAAGCGGCGCAATACGCGCTGGTAGTCCTTGGTCAGCAGGAAACTGCCTTTCTGAAAGGACGGCGGGTCGATGATCACCAGGTCATACGGCCCTTTGCCGATCACTTTGCCCCAAGACTTGAACAGGTCGTGGCCGAGGAACGTCACCTTGCTCACGTCGTGGCCATTGAGCCGATGATTGTCGCGGCCCCGGCTCAGGGCCGAGCTCGACATGTCCAGATTGACCACTTGCGTCGCGCCACCCTCGATGGCCGCCACCGAAAAACCGCAGGTATAGGCGAACAGGTTCAGCACCCGTTTGCCCTCGGCGTTGGCCCGCACCCAGTTGCGGCCGTAGCGCATGTCGAGGAACAGCCCGGCATTCTGCTTGCGGCCCAGGTCCACCCGATAGTGCAGACCGCCCTCGGTAATGGTCATTTCCTCCAGCGCATCCCCCAGCAGCCACTCGGTAGTGCTTTGCAGCAGGTAGCGGTGTTGCAGCAGTAAGGTGTGTGCCCCCGATGACTGCCACTCGGCTGACTGGGTGACCGCCATCAGCACCTGTTTCAAGTCTTCCAACTGTTGCGGTTCCGGCTCCTTGAACAGCGACACCAGCACCACACCCTGCAACCAATCGACGGTCAACTGCTCCAGGCCCGGCCAGCAGCGCCCGCGCCCGTGGAACAGCCGGCGGGTTTCGGCCGGGGCGGTGGCCAGGGCGGTCAGCAAGTGAGTGTGCAGGGTGGCGAGGGCTTCTGGGGTCATCGGGCAAAGTCGGCAAAGTGAGTGGGCGGCATTTTAACCACAATCGCGCGCCAGCAGCGTCCGGAGAGTTATCACGATTAATTTAACTTTACGTGAGGATTTGGCGATCTTCCGGCTCCCATACTTGGCCCCAACGAACAACAACAAGGAGTCGGACATGTCGCAGCTAACTGCTTCACCCAAGCCCAGCCATCCACGCTGGCTGCGTCTGACTCATTGGCTCAATGCCTTGGCGGTGCTGGTGATGATTGCCAGCGGGTGGCGCATCTATAACGCCTCGCCGCTCTACGATTTCAGTTTCCCGAAAGCGCTCACCCTGGGCGGCTGGCTCGGTGGCGCCCTGCAATGGCATTTCGCGGCGATGTGGTTCCTCGCGGTCAACGGCCTGATCTACCTGATCATCAACATCGCCAGCGGTCGCCTGTTTCGAAAATTTCTGCCCGTGTCGCCCAAAGGTGTTTTGCATGACCTCTGGGCCGCGCTGAGAGGGCGGCTGGGGCACGCCGACCTGAGTCATTACAACCAGGTCCAGCGGTTTGCCTACCTGTTCGTCATGCTCGATATCACGATGATGGTGGTCTCCGGGCTGGTGCTCTGGAAGTCCGTGCAGTTCCCGCTGTTGCGTGGATTGCTGGGCGGTTACGAAGGGGCGCGGCAGGTGCATTTCATCGCCATGTCGCTGCTGGTGGCTTTCATCGGGGTGCATTTGGCGATGGTACTGCTGGTGCCCAAAACCCTGTGGTACATGATTGTTGGTCGTAAGGAGTCCGTATGAAAAAGCGCATCGAAGGACTCGACGAGTCATCCATCCTGACCGACGCCCGGAAAATCCTGGCCCCGCAAATCGAGGACCGCTCACGGCGCTCGTTCCTGATGCGCAGCCTGACCCTCGGCGGCGTGGCGATGTTGTCCGGTTGCAACATCACCGACAACGACAGTGTTGAAACCGCGCTGTCCTCCATGTCCCGCTTCAATGACCGGGTCCAGGGCTGGCTGTTCAACCCCAACGCCATGGCCCCGACTTACGCCGAGTCGATGATCACCCGGCCGTTTCCCTTCAATGCCTTTTACGGCATCGACGAGGCGCCGACGGTGGAGGAAGAGAGCTATCGACTGGAAGTCACCGGCATGGTCGCCGACAAGCGCAGCTGGAAACTTGAGGAACTGCGCGCCATGGCCCAGACCGACCAGATCACCCGGCACATCTGTGTCGAAGGCTGGAGCGCGATTGGTCGCTGGGGCGGCGTGCGGTTCAGCGACTTCCTCAAACGCATCGGCGCCGACACTGACGCGAAGTACGTCGGCTTCAAATGCGCCGACGACTACTACACCAGCATCGACATGGCCACGGCCCTGCATGCGCAAACCTTGTTGGCCCTGACCTACGACGGCGCCGTGTTGCCCCGTGAGTACGGCTTCCCGATGAAGCTGCGCATGCCCACCAAGCTTGGCTACAAGAACCCCAAACACATTCAGGCCATTTTCGTCAGCAACACCTACAGCGGCGGCTACTGGGAAGACCAGGGCTACAACTGGTTCGGTGGCAGCTGAGGAATGTTCAAGCAATTCAACGCAAGCACACTCAACTCTATAAGGAACACCACCATGAAGAAGTTAGCCACCGCCGCACTGTCCCTGTTCTTGGCCATGGGCGTCGCCAGCGTGTACGCCGCCGACACGATGAGCAACGACAGCATGAGCAAGGACTCGATGTCCAAAGACGCCATGTCCAAAGACACGATGAAAAAGGATTCCATGGCCAAGGACACCATGAAGAAAGACACCATGTCCAAAGACGCCATGAGCAAGGACACGATGAAGAAAGACACGATGTCCAAGGACAGCATGAGCAAAGACGCGATGTCCAAAGACACGATGAAAAAAGACGCCATGTCGCAGTAATCCAACACACCGCAATCCACTGTGGGAGCGGGCTTGCTCGCGAAGGCGTCAGTCCAGTCGACATCAATGTTGACTGACACAACGCCCTCGCGAGCAAGCCCGCTCCCACAGGTTTTTCTACCGCTTGCATCGGGTATGACCTCAGCTCATACCCTCATGACTTTTAATGGTTACAGCCCCGCCAACCCCCAGTGTTAAAAAATCGCAAACACAGCTCATCAACAACAAAAAAGAGCGTTTGCAACCATGACTGATCCTCACTGCCGCGTCCTCGCCAGCCCTGTGCTGCGCTCTTCGATCCCCGATATTTGCCCCGCGATTTTCACGATCCGCGTGCGCTTCTGATCACCCAAAAAATCCAAAAAGAGTAACGACTCATGAAAGAACTCGACCTGTACATCGGTGAAGGTTTCGAAGGCCCTGGCGTGAACGCCGCGCACATCAACATTCTGATCGGCCCGCGCAACGGTCCGGCGGGGCAGGCGTTTGCCAACAGCCTGGCGTCGCCGAGCCAGGGGCATTGCCCGTTCATGGTGATCGCCCAGCCGAACATCCCGGTCAAGCCGATGACCCTTTACGTCAACAAAGCCGCGATCAGCAGCGACCTGCACGGCAACGCCACCTGGGGCGCGTCCCAGGCCGGGATCGCCAAGGCTGTTTTGGAGGCATTGCTGGACGGCACCTTGCCGCCGGAAGCCGAAGACGAATGGGCCATCGTCACCGCCAACTGGGTCAACCCGGCCTGCGATGACCTCGATGCGGTGTACCTGAACAACTACAACGCCTGCCGCACCGCGATCCGCGCCGCCCTGACCGGCAAACCGGAAACCGCGCAACTGGCGGATGTGGTCGATCACATCAGCAACCCTTTCTACACGCCAAAAGCCTGAGGTCCGCGCCATGCAATACATTCGTTTGGGCAACTCCGGCCTTGAAGTCTCCCGCCTGTGCCTGGGCACCATGAACATGGGCACCCCGGACTGGAAACCGTGGATTTTCGATGAGAAGCAGAGTGAGCCAATCGTCGCCCACGCCCTGGATAACGGGGTGAATTTCATCGACCTCGCAGACTTCTATTCCGCTGGCGTCGGCGAAGAAGTGGTGGGGCGTATCGTCAAACGCCTGGCCCGTCGCGAAGATCTGGTGATCACCACCAAGGTCGGCTACGGCACCCGCACCGGCATCAATGCCAGCGGTCATTCGCGCAAGCACATCATGGACAGCATCGACGCTTCGCTGAAGCGTCTGAACATGGATTACGTGGATGTGTTCATGCTGCACTACTTCGATGTGAACACCCCGGTTGAAGAGACCATGAGCGCGATGAACGACATCGTGCGTTCCGGCAAGGCCCGTTACATCGGCGTGTCGACCATGCTCACCGGGCAACTGGCGAAAATCCTCATGGCCTGCGAGCGCAACGGCTGGGTCAAGCCGATCAACATGCAACTGCAACTGAACTGCGCCTACCGCGAAGAAGAGCGCGAGATGATCCCGTTCTGCCGCGACCAGGGCCTTGGTGTTTCGGTGTTCAGTCCATTGGCCCGTGGCTTGCTGACCGGTGACGTGCAGTCAACCCGCAACCAGACCGACTTCTTCACCCAGCAGATGTACAGCGACGAAGCCTCCTTCGAAATCGCCCATTCGGTGCAGCGCGTGGCCCGTGCCCGTGGTGTGTCGAACGCGCAGATTGCCCAGGCCTGGGTCGCCAATCATCCGGGTGTCGATTGCATGCTCGTGGGCGCCGACACCACCGCGCAGTTCGACAGTGCTTTGGCAGCCCTGGAAACCAAGCTTGATGCCGAAGAACTGCAGGAACTGGAACGCAACTACACCCCGTGCGACGTGATCAACGATTACACCGCCGGCAAGCGCATCCTGCGCTCGGCCCGTCCGGGGCTGGAACGCTTCAATCTGACCGAGGCTGTGGCATGAGCGCGCTGATCCGTAACGGCAATTTCATCGATGGCCAATGGTCCAGCGGTGGCCCGACGTATCCGGTGTTGAACCCGGCCAACGGCGAGCTGATCGCCGACGTGCAAAAGGCTGGTGCCGAAGAAACCAACCAGGCGATTGCCGCCGCCAATCGCGCCTTGCCGGCCTGGCGCAAACTGACCGCCAAGGAACGCAGCCAGAAGCTCAAGCGCTGGAGCGAGCTGATGCTGAGCAACCAGAAGGACCTGGCCATGTTGCTCAGCCGCGAGCAGGGCAAACCCTTGGCTGAAGCCATGGGCGAAGTGGTCTACGCCGCAAGCTTTTTGGAGTGGTTCGCCGAAGAAGCCAAGCGCGCTTACGGCGACGTAATCCCGAGCCACAAGGCTGATGCGCGGATCATCGTGGTCAAGGAAGCCATCGGCGTGGTCGCGGCGATCACGCCGTGGAACTTCCCGTTGGCGATGGTCACCCGCAAGGTCGGCCCGGCGCTGGCGGCGGGTTGCACGATGATTCTCAAGCCTTCGGAAGAGACGCCGTTGTCGGCCTTCGCCCTGGCGGTGCTGGCCGAGCAGGCGGGCATCCCGGCTGGCGTGTTCAACGTGGTTTCGGGTGACGCGGTGGCGATTGGTGGGGCGCTGCAAGCGTCCGGTATCGTGCGCAAATTGTCGTTCACCGGTTCGACCCGCACCGGCAAATTGCTGATGCGCCAAGCGGCAGACACGCTGAAAAAGGTCTCGCTGGAACTGGGCGGCAATGCGCCGTTTATTGTGTTCGACGATGCCGATCTGGACGCCGCCGTCAAAGGCGCCATGGCCTCCAAATTCCGTAACACCGGGCAGACCTGCGTCTGCGTGAACCGCTTCTTTATCCAGGACGGCGTCTACGAAGCCTTCACCGGCAAACTCGCCGAAGCGGTCGCCGCGATGCGCGTCGGCAGTGCGCTGGACGGTGAAACCGAGCAAGGCCCGCTGATCAACGCCGCCGCGCTGGCCAAGGTTGAACTGCATGTCGGCGACGCCTTGGAGAAGGGCGCTCAGTTGTTGTGCGGCGGCCGTCGGCATGCCCTCGGCGGCACCTTCTATGAGCCGACCATCCTCACCGAAGCCAACAGCGACATGCTGATCGCCCAGGACGAAACCTTCGGCCCGGTGGCCGCGTGCTTCCGTTTCAAGGACGAAGCCGAGGTGCTGCAACGGGCCAACGACACACCGTACGGGTTATCGGCGTACTTCTACAGCCGCGACATCGGTCGTGTGTGGCGCATGGCCGAAGGCCTGGAAGCCGGCATGGTCGGGATCAACGAAGGGATCATTTCCACCGAAGTTGCGCCGTTCGGCGGCATCAAGGAGTCGGGCCTGGGCCGCGAAGGTTCCAAGTACGGTCTGGAAGACTACCTGGAAATCAAATACCTGTTGATGGGCGGGCTCTAACGCACTACATCCCCCGGTAGGAGCAAGGCTTGCCCGCGATCGTGCCCTCGAGATCGCCATCGCGGGCAAGCCATGCTCCTACAAGGGGCGAGCTATCGGTTTCATTTCTCCGTCAATAACAACAACTGGAGACGAACATGTCCGCTCAATCGATAAAGATCGATGACCTGCCCATCGGGCGCTTCCATATTAAAATCGCCGGCCTGACCTTCGGCGCGCACTTCACCGACGGCTACATCCTCGGCCTGATCGGCATCGCCTTCACCCTGCTGAGCCCGCAGATGCACCTCGATGCCTTCTGGCAGGGCCTGATCGGCGCCTCGGCGTTGATTGGCCTGTTCCTCGGCAGCCTGTTCTTCGGCTGGATCTCCGACAAAGTCGGCCGGCAGAAAATCTTCCTGGTCAGTTTTGTCCTGATCACCATTGCCTCGGTGATGCAGTTCTACGCCGAAACCGCGATGCAGTTGTTCCTCTGCCGGGTGCTGATCGGCATCGGCCTGGGCGGCGACTTCAGCGTCGGCCACGCGATGCTTGCCGAGTTCTCACCGAAGAAACACCGGGGCGTGTTGCTCGGTTCATTCAGTGTGATCTGGACCTTCGGCTACGTCGCCGCAACGTTCGTCGGCACGGCGATGCTCAACCTCGGTGACGACGCCTGGCGCTGGATGCTGGCCTCGTCGGCGATCCCGGCAGCGTTGATTTTGATCGCGCGGATCGGCACGCCCGAGTCACCGCGCTGGTTGGTCAATCAGGGGCGGATTGCCGAGGCCCGAGCCATCGTCAAGAAACACCTGGGCGATAACGTTGAACTCGACGAAACCCGCTCCACCGAGACCCGTTCCGGCTATGCAGTGCTGTTCAGCCGCGAATACCGCAAGCGCACGGCGTTCAATTGCCTGTTTTTTGTGTGCATCGTGATGCCGTACTTCGCGATCTACACCTTCCTGCCGTCGATTCTGCAGAAGATGGGTTTGGCCGAAGGCTTTGGCACCGAACTGATGCTGAACATGCTGCTGATCCTTGGTGCGTTGATCGGGATCTGGTGCACGGTGAAGTTCTCGCGCCGAGGCTTCCTGATCAATTCGTTCATCATCCTCGCGGTGGCGTTGTTCCTGTTGGCGGCGTTGCCGGGCAGTGCGGCGTTCCTGATGGTGCTGGTGTTCGGCGTGTTCACGCTGGTGTTGTCGGCGGTGAGTAACCTGGTGGGCGTGTT
This sequence comes from Janthinobacterium sp. LPB2021202312-11-4, assembly GCF_037049705.1. Lineage (NCBI taxonomy): Bacteria > Pseudomonadati > Pseudomonadota > Betaproteobacteria > Burkholderiales > Oxalobacteraceae > Janthinobacterium > Janthinobacterium sp. LPB2021202312-11-4. The sequence goes on from NZ_JBAGKV010000031.1 coordinate 39,758, forward strand.
CCCGGCCGAAAGCTTCCCGACCGAAGTGCGCGCCAGCGGGATTGGCCTGGCGACGGCGGTGAGCCGTTTGGGCTCGGCGGTCAGCACCTTTCTGTTGCCGGTGAGCGTGGCGGGAATCGGGTTGAGCCCGACCATGGGCATTCTGGCGGCGATTCTGGCGCTGGGGGCGATGATTTCCTGGGCCTGGGCACCGGAAACCAAATCACTGACATTGAGCCAGGCGTGCAAGGCGCAGAGCCCCGTGGAAAGTGGGGCGCCGGTGGCCGTCAAAGTCGCGGCACCGATCTAAAAAAACGCTATGTCCCCTGTGGGAGCAAGCGTGCTCGCGATGAGGCCATCACATTCAGCAGGGATGTTGACTGATACTCCGCCATCGCGAGCAAGCTCGCTCCCGCAGGGAACATCAGTGTCTTAAGGGTTGCTGACCAACCCCAACCAATCTGTAAACAATCGCACTTTCGACAACCCCTGTTTGTCGTTCGCCACATCCAGCCAATAGCCATAGGGCCCGAGCACTTCCACCGGTGTGATTGGCAACAGGCTGCCATTGGCCAGCTCCTTCTCAATCATCTGTCGATCAATCACCGCCAACCCGCCACCGGCCAGCGCCGTGTGGATCACTTGGTCCAGGGTGCTGAATTCCAGCCCTTGCCCGGCATCGACATCCTCGCGGCCCATCGCCGCCAACCAGTTTTCCCAGACCTTCAACCGCTTGCCGTCGTGCAGGATGTGCAGCAATGGAAACTGCCGCAGGTCCGGCGGTTGCCCGTTGACGAACAACTCCGGACTGGCCACCGCCATGTGCCGTTCCATCACCAGCAACTGGCTGCTGCACTGTGTAGCCGCTTCGAGGCCGAAGCGGATGTGGCAATCGATTTCCGCGAGGTTGTCGTGGCCGCTTTGGTGGGTCACGCTCAGGCTGATGTCCGGGTAGCGCTGGCAGAACGCACGCAGGTGCGCCGATAACCAGCGCGTGGCCCAAGTCGGTGGCGCGACGATACGCAGGCGTTGGCGCAGGTTGGGCACGCGTACCGCTTGCAGGGCGCGTTCGACATGGTCGAATGCGTCGCTCAGTTGCGGGGAGAGGGCGAGGCCGGTTTCGGTGAGGGACAGGCCTTGGGGCGTGCGGATGAACAGCGCCACACCGAGGTAGTCTTCGAGCTGCTTGATCTGACGACTCACCGCGCCTTGGGTGACGTTGAGCCCCAGGGCCGCCTGGCTGAAACTGCGATGCCGCGCGACTTCTTCAAAGACGCGCAGCATGTTGAGTGAGGGCAGTTGACGCATGAAAGGGTGACTCCGCACCTGACGCCGATGTGGGGCAGGTTTATTGTTTTTTGGTGAATATTCTGTAGGGCGTATCTGACTCCTCTGGCATGGGTTGATGCAAGGGTTTGATAGAGGGGGTGAAGCAAAAAGATCGCAGCCTGCGGCAGCTCCTACTTTGGAATGGGTGGACCCTGTAGGAGCTGCCGAAGGCTGCGATCTTTTCAGCTTTTAGAAGTAATACCCAATGTTCATGTACAACTGATTCTCCCACTGGTTACTCCCGCCAGCCCCCAGACTCTGGGTGTAGCTGCTGCCACCGATGTACGGGTCATTCTTGCCATACAACCACTCGGTCGCGATCCACAGTTTGCTGAAGGAAAACGAGGTGCCCAGGATCATCCGCTGCGAAGTCTTGAACTCGCTGGCATCTTTATCGAAGGCGCTGTAGTTGGCGTACAGCTTCACGCCGCTGATCTGATCGAACAGGTACTTGCCGCCGACGTCGTAGCTCAGGTCCGCCACGTACAGGTTGCCGCGACTGGCGACGTTGAACGTGCCGTCGTAACCGCCGAGGGTGACCAGTTCATCGGTACCGGCATTGCGCGGCGACATCTGTTGCCGCGCCGCTTGCAGTTGCACGCCCCACGGGCCGTTCTTGCCCAGGTAGTGCACGGCCACGGCGTTGCGCCGGCCGTCGTTGTCGGTGTCCTTGTTCTCCAGGGTCGAGGTCAGGCCGGAGATGCCGACTTCAGATTTCCACGGGCCCAGGTCCAGGGCCTTGGCCACCCGCAGCACCACGGTGTTGCGCTCCTGGTTGTCGCTGCCGTCGCCCACGTAGCTGTCCGCCCCGGACACCACGCTGGAGTACGTCACGCCTTTGCTGGTGCCTTTGCCTTGCCACGCCGGGCGCAGGTAGTAGCCGGCCTGGATGTTCCAGTCGCCACTTTGCTGGATGTACTTGGCGCCGACCTGTTGCACATCTTCCAGGCCGATGACGTTGCCCAGGGTTTCGTAGAAGGTGCTGCCGAAGTACGGCTGCAAGCCGAACGGTATGGTGTTCAGGCCGACCTGCACTTGCTGGTCGGGGTTGAACTTGTAGCCGGCCCAGGCGAATTTGGCGAACTGGATATCGCCGTAGTTCTTGGTGTACTGGTACGGGTAGGAGCGTCCGTAGAAACGGTACTGGGCCTCACCGATCCAGGTGTCGGAGTTGTATTTGGCGCTGAGGAACACGGTGTCCAGGCCAAACTTCTGGATATCGCGATCCGGGTCGTAGTCCCAGCGTGCCCGGACGGCGCCGCCAAGGTCGAGGTTGTCGGTGACCTGTACCGCCATGGCCGGCGCCGCGAAGGCGCCGAGCAGTGGAATGAGAGCGATGGAACGGACCGCAAGTGGGGTAGTTGTGCGCACAGTCATACTCCTGATTTTTTAGTTATCGTTGGCAACAGCAGCCCATGCCGCAGCGAACGCTGCGACCCGGGAAAAGGGTTATTGACTCAGTTGGCCTGGGGGCGGATCAGCCTCAGCGTGGGTTCGGCGACTGGCACCACCGGGATCGCCGATGCACCGGGGGCCGCCGCCAGCAACGTCTGGGTGTAGGTGTTTTGCGGGCGCAGCAACACCTGTTCCGCCGTGCCGTATTCCACCACTTCGCCCTGGCGCATCACCGCGATGTAATCGCTGATCTGCGCTGCCACGCGCAGGTCATGGGTGATGAACAAAATGCTCAGGTTGAGTCTCTGTTGCAGCTCGGCGAGCAGCTCCAGCACCTGTTTTTGCACCGAGACATCCAACGCCGAAACGCTTTCATCGGCGATCAGCACTTCCGGGCGCATTGCCAGGGCCCGGGCGATGCCGATGCGCTGACGCTGGCCGCCGGAGAACTGCCGAGGCTTGCGCTTGAGGGCGTCACGCTTGAGCCCGACCTGCTCCAGCAAATCGCCGGCCTCGGTCCACGCATCCTTGGCCGACAACCCGCGCAGTTGCGCGGCGCGGGCGATGATGTCGCCGACCCGATGCCGTGGGTTCAGCGAGCCGTAAGGGTCCTGGAAAATCATCTGGATACGCCGCCGATTGGCCGCCAGGGCCGAACCGCGCAACGCGAGAAAATCCGTGTCACCGACCCAGACGTGGCCGCTGTCGCTTTCCACCAGCCTAATCGCGGCTTTGACCAGCGTGCTCTTGCCCGAGCCGGACTCGCCGACAATCGCCAGGGTCTTGCCCCGAGGCAATTGCAGCGACACGTCCTTGAGCGCCGGGACCAAGCGACCGCCGACGTTGTAGGTTTTGGTCAGGTGTTCGATGCGCAGCGCCAACTCGCCGTCGGCGCACGGTGCGTGCAACTCCGGATGCAGCGCCGGTACGGCCGCGATCAACTTGCGGGTGTACGGGTGGTTCGGCGCATTGAGCACTTGATCGCGCTCACCGATTTCCACCAGCACACCACCCTCCATCACGGCGATGCGGTCAGCGATTTCCGCCACCACGCCGAAGTCGTGGGTGATGAACAAAATGCCGTGCTGGCCGCGACCGCGCAGGTCGCGCACCAGTTTCAGCACCTGGGCCTGAGTGGTCACATCCAGCGCCGTGGTTGGCTCGTCGGCAATCAACAAATCCGGGTTCATCGCCAGCGCCATCGCAATCACCACCCGTTGGCATTGGCCGCCGGAGAGTTGATGCGGGAAGCTGTTGGCGATCCGTGGCGGGTCGGGCAATTGCGTGGAATCGAGCAGGGCGAGCATGCGTTCGCGGCGCTCGGCGGCGGGCATGGTCGGCGCGTGAATGTCGAAGATTTCTTCGACCTGCTGACCAATGCGAATCGCCGGGTTCAGCGCCGCCATCGGCTCCTGGAAAATCATCGCGATGCGGTTGCCGCGCAACTGGCGCAGGGCGGGTTCGTCCATGCGGCAGATGTCATGGCCGAGAAAATCGATCACCCCTTCGCTGTGCCGCAGGCCTTTGGCGTAGTCGCCCATGATCGCTGCCGAGAGCACCGATTTGCCGGAGCCGGATTCGCCGATCACACAGAGAATTTCACCCTTGCGCACGTCGAGGCTGATGCCTTTGACGGCATGGCTACGGTCAGCGCCGGCGGGCAGTTCGATGGAAAGATTTTCTACTCTCAACACTTGTTGAAGACTCATGCTCAACTCCTTGTGCCTTTCTGGGCGTGTTCGTCCAGACCGTCCGCCAGCAGGCTCAGGCCCAGCATCAGGGTGGAGATGGCAATGCACGGGAAGATCACCAGGTGCGGGAAAGCGATGGCCATGCTGCGGCCTTCGTTGATCATGCCGCCCCAGTCCGGGGTCGGTGGCGGCAGGCCGAGGCCAAGGAAGCCGAGGGCGCCGATCATGATCGCGGTGTAGCCGATGCGCAGGCAGAAATCGACGATCAACGGGCCGCCGCAGTTCGGCAGGATCTCTACCAGCATGATGCGCAGCGAGCCTTCGCCCTGGGTGATGGCGCTGAGCACGTAGTCCCGGGAACGAATGTCGATGGTCAGTGCGCGCATGATCCGGAAGATCGCCGGGGCGCTGGTGAACGTCACCGCAATCAGGATGTTCAGCGCCGACGCGCCGAGGGCGATGATGATCACGATGTACAACACCAGCACCGGGAACGACAGCACGGTGTCGGCAACGTATGACAACAGCGCATCGACCCAGCCATTGAAGTAACCGGCGCACAGGCCCATGGCGATGCCGACGGCGAACGCGGTCAGGGTCGCGAGGATCGACCAGAACAACACGGTGCGGGTGCCCCAGATCAGTCGCGACAGAATGTCCCGGCCGATCATGTCGGTGCCCAGCAGGAAGCTCAGGCCGTTACCGTCCGGGGTCATCGGCGTCAGCAGCGGGGTGAAGCTTTCCAGCGGATCGTGAGGCGCCAGCCACGGCGCGAACAACGCCATCAGCACCCAGCCGCCGACCAGCAGCAAGCCGAGCAACGCCAAGGGATGTTTGAACGAATTGAGGAAGTTCATTGGCCGCCTCCGCCAAGACTGCGCAGGGTGATGCGCGGGTTGAGCCAGGTGTAGGCCAGGTCCGAGAAGATTTTGGTCGCGCCGACCACGATGCCGCTGATCATCGCGCAGGCTTCGATCAGGTAGACGTCATGGTTCAGCGACGCGGTGTAGAGCAGCGAACCGAAGCCTTTGTAGGCGAAGAACACTTCGACCACGATCACGTTCGACAGCAGCCACGGGATGTACAACATGATCACCGTGATCGGCGCGATCAGCACGTTGCGCAACGCATGGCGCAGCACGATCCGCGACGTGGGCGCGCCTTTGAGGCGGGCAGTGCGGATGTACGGCGCCTGCATCACTTCGACCATCGACGCGCGGGTGATCCGCGCGAGGTAACCGATGCCGAACAGGCACAGCACCATCAGCGGCAACGCCAGTTCTACCGGGTTGAAACCGTCGCTCATGCTGCTCACGCCCGGCAGCCAGTTGAGCCAGAACACGAAGATCGCTGAGACAAACACCGCGCTGGCGAAGTCCGGAATCGAGGTGGTGACGATCGACAGAAACGACACCAGCCGATCCACCGCCGAGCCCTGGCGAATCCCGGCCAGAATGCCGAGGGTCAACGCCACCGGCACCATCACCGCCAGAGCCAGGCCCGCGAGGATCAGGGTTTGCCCGAGATTCGGCAGCAACAGGTCAATCACCGGTTCACGAAAGTGCACCGAGGTGCCCCAGTCGCCACTGAGAAAATCCTTCAGCCAGATCAGGTAACGCCAGACAAAGGGTTGGTTGTAACCGTGTTCCACCAGCCACGCGGCGCGTTGGTCGGCGGCGGAGTAGGGGCCGAGGACGTTGATCGCGACGTCCTCGATGTTCAGTTCCAGGGCCAGGAACACGATCACTGACACCGACAGCAGGGTTGCCGCCAGCGCCAGTAACTTGCGCAATAGAAATTCAGCCATGCTCGCACGCTCCGGCTAATCAAGGGATGGCGGCCCAACCCACCGAGGTGGGCGAGCCGCGTGAGGGGCGCTTGAATCAGGCGTTCAACCAGACTTCATCCATTGGGTAGAAGTCCGACGGGTGAACCTGGAAGCCCTGGACCTTTTTGCTCGCGGCGGTGAACTTGTCGCCCCAGAACGGCTGCACCATGACGCAGGCGTCTTGCAGGATTTGCTCGACGTTTTGCATCGCGGCGGCCCGTTGTTTCGGGTCGATGATGCCCATGGCCTTGTCCAGCGCGGCGTCGAACGCCGGGTCGCTGTAATGGCTTTCGTTCCAGGCGGCGCCGCTGCGATAAGCCAGTTCCAAAGACATCACGCCCAACGGGCGATGGGCCCAGTAGGTGAGGCTGAACGCGGCTTTGTCCCAGATCGGCCAGTACTGGGTGGCGGGGATCACTTTCAGGTTGATACGGATGCCGGCCTCGGCGCAGTTCTGTTGCAGGATCTGCGCGCAGTCCTGTTCGTAGCGGCCCTGGGTGTTGCCGACGATCAAGTCGATGTCGATGCCGTTCGGATGTCCCGCTTCAGCGAGCAGTTTTTTGGCGCCAGCCACATCACGGGCACGCTTGGGCAGCGGAAAGTATTCCGGGTGGGACGGCGCGACATGGTGGTCTTCGCCCAGGGTGCCCATGCCGCGATAGGCAATCTTGAGCATCTGCGCGTTGTCGGCGCAGAGCACCACGGCTTTGCGAATCCGCACGTCGTCGAACGGTTTCTGGTCGCAGGCCATGCGCATGACGACGGTTTGCGCCGATTTGCAGGTCAGCAATTGCGCGCCCGGCAAGCGTTTGGCCAGGTCCAGTTCGGCCACGGTCACCCGGTACAACACGTCCACTTGTCCGGCCTGCAACGCCGCGAGATGGGTGGAAATGTCAGTGCCCATATCGACGTAACGCAACTCGTCGAGGTTGGCCGGTTTGCGCCAGTAATCGGCGCGCTTGGCGAAGGTCGCCTGCTTGTTCACGGCGAAGGAAACCAGTTTGAACGGCCCGGTGCCCAGCGGGTTTTTCGCCCAGTCGTCACCGGCCTTGAAGCTGCGGTGGACGATGGCGCAGGTGAAGGCGTTGAGCATTTCCGGGATCGCCAGCATCGGCCGCTTCAGCACCAGGCGGAACTGGAAGTCGCTGATTTTTTCGAAGGCTGTGATGTCCTGGAATGCGGTGCGGTTGACCGACTTGGAGTCGGCGGCAATCCAGCGCTGGATGTTGTGCTGCACGTCCTCGACGTTGAAGGTGTCGCCGTTGCTCCACTTCACGTCCTGGCGCAGGTTGAAGGTCCAGGTCTTGAGGTCTTCGGACGGGCTCCAGCTCTCGGCGAGGTACGGGTGGGTGATGTTGTCGGCGTCGACCCAGGTCAGGAATTCCAGGGAGTTGCGCAGCAGGTTCGAGGCTTCGATCCAGGTGATCAGCATCGGGTCCTGGATTTCCTGGATGGCACAGGCAAACCGCAGGCTGCCGCCCTGGCGCGGCGGGACCGCATCGGCGGCGCGGGCCGAATTACCGAGCAGCGCGGAACCGAGAAACGTGCTGGCGCTGGCGGCGGTGATGCCCAGCAGCGCGGCGGTGCGCAGGAACTGGCGACGATTGATCTCGCCACTTTTGACTTGGGTGCACAGGTTGTTTACCGCTGGATGCGGCAGGGCGCCGTCCAGTGTCATTAAGTCTTTCATAGGCCTCTCCGATAACGTGCAAAAGTGCGTTTTTCGACTGGCCGCAGGCAGGGCGAGCGGCAGACGCGGTCGGTTTTCGATAAACCGAAACTGTCAGTGGCAGGCGCCGCGAAGGCGCAGGCAAGACAGGCGTGAAGCCGGCAGTAGAACAAGGCGCAACGGAATCAGGAGGACGGAGGCGGGATAGGACATAGGGCTGCTCTCATGTTGTTTTTATTTGAGATGCCCGCAGTTTTGTCATCTGGGCAAAGATCGACAAACGATAAATTCAACGGTGGAACGTTCGATAAATGCATGTTACTGACCGTAAGGAGGGCTGCCGCTTGAGCTAGACAGGCCGGACTGATGAAGGCGCGGGGCGTTGAGGCCACAAACGCCCCTCGTTCCGAACCGGAACAAGGGGGAAAACGGACGACGTCGAAGGAGGTGACGGCGCCGTCCGGGGCAACTCAACGGGGCATCAGGCGCGGATCGAACGGGTAATCGGAGAGCAATTCGATACCGTTTTCGTGGATGTAGATCTGCTCTTCGAGCTTGACCCCTTCGCCGCCCGCATCGTGGCCGATGTAGCTTTCAACGCAGATGGTCATGCCGGCTTCGAACACGCCGTCGTAGCCCAGCGCATCAATGTCTTCGCGGTGCACCACGTAGGGGTACTCACCGGTCATGCCCACGCCATGGGCCAGGGCGAAGTAACGGTTGGCCTTGTAGTTGTCCGGAATCTTCCACGCCAGCTCGGCGTACTCCTTGAAGCTGCGCCCGGCCTTGAGCATTTCCATGTTGGTCTGCACTTGCTCGTAAGCCAGTTTGTACAGTTCCTGTTGCTTGGCGGTGGCGGCTTGTTCGCCGCAGAGGAAAGTCCGCGAAAAGTCGGCGTAATAGCCGAAACGCCCGACCACGTCGGTGTCCAGCGCCACCAGATCACCGGCCTCGATCGGCCGGGTGCTGCATTCCTGGAACCACGGGTTGGTGCGCGGGCCGGAGGACAGCAGACGGGTTTCCACGTAGTCGCCGTCGGTGGCAATCACGTGTTGGTGGAGGTGTGACCACAGTTCGTTTTCGCTGATGCCGGGCACCAGTTTGCTTTCCATCAAACGCACGCCGGCCTCGGTGGCGCGCAGGCTGGCGCGGATCATCTTCAGCTCGTTTGGCACCTTGATGCAGCGCGCCCGTTCCAGCGGTTCCTGGGCGTCGAAAATCTGGTAGCCGAGTTTTTGCAGTTCGAACGCAGCGGCCGAGGTCGCGCTTTCGATGGCGATGCGTTTGTTGCCGCCGCCACATTTGCGCACCAGTTCATCGATTTCGGCGGCCCATTCGGCGGTGACGTTGGTCAGGAAGCTGTCGCAGAAGTAATAGGAAATGGCTTTGGCCGGGCGCACTTCATCGACGGTGTTGAGCTTTTCCGCCAGGTGCAGGCAGCCGCCGAATTCGAAGACCACCACCGGGCCTTCCGCCGGGATGAAGGCGTAACGCGCCGGGTTGCGCGCCGAATACACCTGCATGTTGCGCGAGCCGGTGGCGTAGCGCATGTGGGTCGGGTCGAACAGCACGCAGGCGGCGTAGTCGCGTTTTTTCAGTTCATTACGTACTCGTTGCAAACGGTCGAGCTGGATCTGCTGGATCTCGTCGTACGTCGGTTCGCAGTCGGCGGGGTTGCGGTTAGGGCCGGACAGACTCATGGGGTGTTCCTCGCAGGGCAAATACGGTTGGTTTTTCTAGGAATTTTTTTTGGGGGCGAATCAGTCGAGCAACTGGTCGCTGCGCACCAGGTTGCGTTCGGCTTGCAGATGGGCTTCGGACAGGCGTCCGTAAAGCTGCTTGGTGCGCTGGGCGCGGCCGATGATTCCGGGTTTTTCCGAGTAGGCGAAAATCGCGGTGTTGCGTTCGGTGGCGCCCTCGACGCGGGTCACCCGGTGCACCGAGAAGCGGCCCTTGAAAATCTGCAAGTCGCCGGGGTTGAGTTCCAGTTCCTGCACGCGGCTGCGGTCATCGCCGCGTACGACTTTGCCGACGGCGCCGAGGTTTTCCTGGGTGCGGGTGCGGATCATCGGCGCGTATTCGAACAGACCGCCGGCCTCGGGCTTCTGGGTCATCATGCTGACGATGAATTCGTTGGTGTCGAAGTGCCAGGGCTGCTCGGTGCCTTCGGGCATCACGTTGATCACCAGGCCGGCGAACGGGTCGGCGTATTCGAAAATCTCCGGTTCGTTGAGGCAGGCGCCGATGAAGCGTTTCATCATCGGCGAGACGTACAGCCGATGAATGATTGCGTCCGGGGCGATCATGTCGCGGGTGACGAAGCCACTGGTGCGCTCCATGAATGTGCGGCGCGGGTCATCCTGGGGCAGGGCAGGGTCGTCTTCGGTGAAATAGGCGTTGACCTTGCGCACCGAGAAAAACGTCTTGCCCGACAGTGCCTGACCTTCGGCGCGGGCCTGTTCCAGCGCCTCGGGCCGCAGGAAGTTCTTCAGCAGGCAGCAACCGTCCTCGGCCAGTTCGGCGCGAGCGTGTTCGATCAGCGCCTGCAATTGGACATGGCCCGAATCATGTATGGGGTACAACTCGGTATTAATGATGTCGCTGATATCGCCCACTTCGGCGTCGGCAAGTTGAAGGCTCATGCAAGTCTCCTGGAACTATCAATGAACAGTGTTTGGCGTTGAATCGATAGTTGCTTAAAGAGGTGCGAAGTGGAAATTACAAGTTGTGATCGAATCCATCGGCAGGGGCGATAGTTATGTCGGGCGAACTGGATGGGAGCTTACTTAAAGTCTTTGTCGCGATTATCGAGTGCCGCGGATTTTCCGCGGCAGCCGAACGTCTGCATAAAACCCAATCGACCGTCAGCCAGAGTTTGCAGCGCCTGGAAGAGATTGTTGGCACGCCGTTGGTGCAGCGCACCAGTCGCTCGATAAGCCTGACGCCCGGCGGCGAGACGTTTCTGATTTACGCGCGGCAGATCCTCAAGCTGCACGCGGACGCCATCAACTCTGTGCACCTGCCCGATGAACAGGTGTGCATTCACGTCGGCATGCCCGAGGACTACGCCCAGTTCTGCCTGGCCGGGGTGCTGCGCGACTTTCAAGCGCAGTTCCCCCAGGTGCGGCCGGACATTTGTTGTGAGATGTCCACGGCGCTGGTCAGCCGTTTACAGCGCGGCGAGCTGGATCTGGTGGTGGGCGTGCAGCACGCCAATCAGGCGCCGGGTGAGTACCTGTGCGACGAGCCGCTGGTGTGGGTGGCGGCTGAGGGATGGAGCGCAGGCGAGGGCGCATCGGTGCCGCTGGCGGTGTACGCCGAGGGCTGCGCGTTTCGGGCCAACGCGGTGCGGGCGCTGGCCGAGGCAGGGCGGCCGTGGCATGTGGTTTATACCAGCCAGAGCCCGCGTGGCATCGGGATTGCCATCGAGCAGGGTCAGTCGGTAGGCGTTACCGCGCGACGCCTGGTGCCTCCCGGGTGGCAGGTGCTCGATGAGGCGCAGGGCTTTCCGCCGATTGAGCCGGCGCGGTTGATGTTCTGGCGTTCGACTCAATGCCAGGCCCCGGTGGTCGAGGCCTTGGTGGGCATGCTTTCGCAGCAGTTGAGCGGTTCAGAATGGCTGGCCGAGCGCGGGCTCACGGCGTTGGCGGCGGGCCATCAGCCCCAGCAATAACAGACTGGCCACCACCCAGCAGGCGATCCAGCCATGCACCAGGGCAAACTGCCCGGTGGCTTGCAGCAGCCAGCCGCACAGCCAATTGGCGGTGGCGCTGCCCAGGCCATAACCGACCATGCTCAGGCTCACCACTTGCAGGCTTTGCACCGGACTCAGTCGTGCGCTGAGGTAGGCGGCCATCAGGCCCCAGACCGGGAAATAGAACAGCGCGAACAGTGCGGCGGCCAGCCAGGTCAGGCTCAAACTCGGTTGCCAGAGCAGGGCGAGCATGGCGAGGCCGAAGGCGCTGATGCTTAATGCCATCACCCTTAATGCGCCCCAACGATCGGCCAGTGAACCCAGCAACAAACCGCCGACAACCCCGCCGATACCGATCAGTGTCCATAGCGACCCGGTAATCTGCGCGTTGGCGCCCAACCGTTCACTGGCAAATGCCGAGAGAAAGTTCAGAAACGGTCCGCTGATCGCGCCGATAAACCCGCTAAGCAGCAAAATGTGCAGCGCCACCGGATGCTCCAGGCACAGGTTCAGCCATTGTCTGAGTACCCGGCGCAACGACGGCGCATTGCCGGGCTTGATGCGCTGGTCTTTGGCCAAAGGGGCCAGAGCCCAGAACGTCAGCAGAGTGACGATCAGCGTCAGGCCGGCGCAAATCAGCCAGAAGTGCATCAACGAGATGCCGTGCAACAAGGCGATCAACACACCGTTGAGGCAAATCGCAAACGCCGCCCCGGACGACGCCAGCCCCAGCACGCGGCTGCGGTGAGAGGCGGGGATCACTTCGCTGGCCAGCGCGGCGATGGCGTTCCAGTTCGACACCGCACAGGCCGAAACCAGCGCCAGGCACAGCGCGAACGGCAGCACCCACGGTGTGGCGACCGCCAGGGCCAGCAGCGCCGGGCTCAAGGCCATCGTCAGCCGTACCATGTTGCGCGGGCTGATCCACGCCGCCGCGATACCGCTGACAATCGACGCGCCCATATAGAACAGTTGCAGCAGCGCCGCGATGAACGCAGCCTGGCTGTAGCTCAGTTCAAATACCTGACGGATCTCGGGTAATAACGCCGAATACAGAAAAATGCTGAAACCGTGGGTGGTGGCGTTACAGGCGGTAAAAATGAGCGCCAATAGGCCAATACTTCTTGCGGGTGAGTGAACAATGGTTGGCATGTATTCGGCTCGGATTAATTGCAACAGGATGGGGCGAAGTTGAAAGATTCGCCCTATGTAAGTGCGGTGGTTTATTGCAATGTTTAATTAAAATCAGACTAGCGTTTATATAAAGAAAACAGCCAGTGCTTAATAGTCATGAGTGTGCGGCGAAATACTCATGCTATTTATGCGTGAGCGACAGTTCCCTAATCAAAAAACGACCCCGTAGGAGCGAGGCTTGCCCGCGAAGGCGGCGTGTCAGCCAACATCAATGTTGAATGGACTGACGCCTTCGCGGGCAAGCCTCGCTTCTACAGGGGTCGGTGATGGCGTCTAAATCGTCCTGCACAACACAAAAATGCATGTTACTCAGGAAATTTCCCACAGGCCGTGGGATGCTTGGCGCTCGTCAGCCCTTGCGCGAGTAACCTTCATGAAACGCAAAATGCCCGCGCTCAATGCGCTCAAAGCCTTCGAAGTGGCCGGCAGCACCGGCAGCTTTACCCGGGCGGCGGAGTTGCTCAATGTCACGCAAAGCGCGGTCAGCCGCCAGGTGCGCCAGTTGGAGGAACAGCTTGGCGAGAACCTGCTGGAGCGCCGGCACCATTACCTCGAACTGACCAGCGCCGGCCGGGTGTTACTGCGGGCGTTGCACCAGTCGTTCGACAAAATCGAGCTGACGGTGCGCAGCATCCAGCAGAAATCCCACGCCAATCGCCTGCACATCAACGCACCGCCGACCTTCACCAGTCGCTGGCTGATGCCACGCCTGGGACGCCTGCGCGAGATGCACCCGGAGCTGGAATTGAGCATCACCACGCGCCTGCAAGACAGCCTGGCGGAAACCAGCACCCTGGACTGCGCGATTCGTTTTGGCGATGGCGAATGGGATGGCCTGGACGCCTCGCTGCTGATTCAGGAACGGCACATAGCGGTCTGCGCGCCATCGTTATATTCGCGGGAATGGAGCGAGGGCGGCATCGACCTCAATCGCCTGACGCTGCTGCACGTGCTGGCCCGGGAAGACCAGCGCTACCTGACCTGGAAACACTGGCTCGACGCCGCGAAGATCAGCGGTGTCGACACCCAGGGCGGTTATGAATTCGACCTGCTGGACCTGGCGATCCGCGCCGCCACCGATGGTTTGGGCATCACCATTGCGGACTGGCACATGGTCGCCCCGGAACTGGCCAGTGGGCAGTTGACCCAAGTGCTGAACGTGCATGTCGAAGGGCATCAATCCTACTGGTTGGTGACCCGGCCGGAGCAGACTGAAATGCCGCAATTGCAAGTGTTCAGCCAGTGGTTGCAGGAGGAAATCTGGTTGGCGCAACGTCAACTCGAACCCTCCACCGCCGCCACCTGAACACCCCAAACCCCCTGTAGGAGCTGTCGAGTGCAACGAGGCTGCGATCTTTTGATTTTTTAAAAGCAACGTCAAAAGATCGCAGCCTGCGGCAGCTCCTACAGGGGATCGTGCGGTGCTTGGGGGTAACCTGCTTTTTTCGAATGTTCCCCCGCTCAATAAATCGTTTGTTCAACCCCGTCAGGATGCCAAGACTGCGAGAACTGGATAAAAACAACGATGGGCGATGCACATGCGACTCGAGCGAAACTTTGTAAACGGTCACTTTATTGAGCCTGCCAGCGATGCGCTGATTGTGGTCTACAACCCGGCGACCGAAGCCTTGGTCGGCCAAGTCTCGGCGGCCACAACCGCTGAAGCCACCGCCGCCGTCGACGCCGCAGCGACTGCCCAGAAAACCTGGGGCAAGCTCACCAGCATCGAACGCGCCGAACACTTGCGCGCTTTCGCCGACGCCCTTGAAGCCTGCGCCGAACACATCGGTGCAGCCCTGGCCGCCGAATCCGGCAAGAGCGTAGAAGACGCGAGCAACGAAGCCCGTTACGCCGCGCAGATCACCCGTTACCACGCCGAGTGGGCGCGGCGGATCGAAGGCGAGATCATTCCCAGCGACACCCCGAACGAAAATCTCTTCCTGCACCGCGAGCCGATTGGCGTGGTCGCGTGCCTGATTCCGTTCAACTACCCGGTCTACACCTTGCTGCGCAAAATCGCCCCGGCGCTGATTGCCGGCAACACCGTGGTGGTGCGTCCGAGCAACAACACCCCGACCTCGGCGTTTGAAATCGCCAAGGCTGTGCAGCAATCCGGTTTGCCGGCCGGTGTCGTCAACATCCTGACCATGGATCACGCCACTGCCGCAGCGGTGTGCACCCACAAAGCCGTGGGTTTGATCACCCTGACCGGCAGCGTCAACGCCGGGCGCATCGTGCTCGACTATTGCAAGGCCAACATCGCCAAGCCATCCCTGGAACTGGGCGGCAAAACCCCGGCGATCATCGAAGCCGACGCCGATCTTGAAGCCGCCGCCAGCGCCATCGTCGCCTCCAAGACCACGCATTGCGGCCAGTTGTGCACGGCGGTGGAGCGGGTCTACGTGCAGGAAAGTGTCTACGACCAGTTCCTCGCGCTGCTCAAAGCCAAGATCAGCGCCGTGAAATTCGGCGACCGCGCCACCGACGCCAGCCTGATGGGCCCGTTGGTCAACGCCAGTTCCCGGCAGAACATTCACGCCATGGTCGAGCGCGCCGTCGCCGACGGTGCTGTACTGGAGACAGGCGGTTTTATCCCTCAGGGCAAAGGCCATTTCTACCCGCCGACGTTGCTGAGCAACTGCCGCCAGGACATGGAAATCATCCAGGAAGAAATCTTCGGCCCGGTGCTGCCGGTGCTCAAGTACCGCGACATCGACGAAGCGCTGGCCATGGCCAACGATCACCAGTTCGGCCTGTCGTCGGTGCTGTACACCGAGAACTACCGCACGACCATGAAAGTCGCCAACGCCATCGAGGCGGGCGAGTTGTACGTCAATCGCACCCCGGCCGACCCGTACCAGGGCTTCCACGCCGGGTGGAAACGTTCCGGTCTGGGCGGCGATGACGGCAAGCACGGCATGCTCGAATTCACCCAGACGCGATTGGTCGTCATGAACTATTGATCCACGTGCAGCGCCTCTCTCGCTTATGTGGGAGCGGGCTTGCTCGCGAAGGCGGTGTGTCAGTAGATACATCAATAGCCTGATCCACCGCTTTCGCGAGCAAGCCCGCTCCCACAAAGGCCTGAGTACACCCGAAATATATAAAAATAATTATTGGAGCGCCCAGACTACTGGGCGCCAGAGGTCTCACAGATGTCCAAGCCTGCAACCACTGTTGCCGCTGTTCAGGGTTCGAACGCGGGTGAAAAAAGCCACAGTGACAAGGGAGGTCGCTACGTCCAGTTGATGCTATTGGTGCTCGCCGCCGGGGCGATCTACCCGATCCTGTACCTGCGTCAGGTCTACCAGACCACCATGCTCGAAGTGTTCCAGATCAACCACAGTGAGCTGGGTTATCTGTACTCGATGCTCGGGACGATTTTCCTGCTCAGCTACTTGCCGAGCGGCTGGCTGGCGGACCGCATCGCGCCACGGTTCCTGATTTTCTTTTCGCTGGTGGCCACCGGCGCCCTGGGGCTTTGGTACTCCACGGCGCCGTCGATGACCGGGTTGATGATCATCTTCGGCTGCTGGGGCCTGACCACCGGCCTGACGTTCTGGGCCTCGGTGCTCAAGCGCGTGAAGATGATTGCCCACCACACGGAGCAGGGCCGGTTCTTCGGCATCCTCGACGGCGGTCGCGGTTTGGTCGAAGCGTTGCTGGCAACCGTGGCGCTGGGGTTGTTCGCCTTCGCCACCGAAACCCGTGGGGAGTCCGCTGCTGAAGGCTTCAAGCATGTGGTTTACCTGTATGCCTTCACCTGTATCGCCATCGGCTGTGTGCTGGTGCTGATCAAGGACCCGAAGTCGATGGAAGACACGGCAGCGGTGGAGAAGGGCAAGTACAACCTGCTCAGCGATTTGACCACCCTCGTGAAGATCCCCGAACTGTGGCTGGTCACCGCCATCGTGTTTTGCGGTTACCACATCTTCTGGGCCACCTACAGCTTCTCCGATTACTTGCAGGGCGGCGGCATGACCGCCGTCATGGCCGGCACCATCACCACCATCAAGTTGTGGATGCGCCCGATTGGCGGGGTCGGCGGTGGCTGGCTCGGTGACAAGTTCTCGAACATCTCGGTGCTGATCGTGGCGTTGTTTTTCGCGACGTTGGCGATGGTCGGCTTGATCGTGTTCCCGGCGCTTAACAGCATGGGTTTGCTGATCGGCACGGTGATCTTCATCGGCCTGATGACCTATGCGATTCGCGGCTTGTACTGGGCGATCCTTGACACCTGCAACATTCCGCTGCGCATCACCGGCCTGGCCATCGGCATTGTTTCGGTGGTCGGTTACCTGCCGGACGCCTTTATTCCGTTGATCAACGGTTACCTCACCGAACATTTCCCCGGTGCCGTTGGTTACAAGCTGTATTTCGGCTACATCGCTTTCGTCGGCCTGCTCGGGACCCTCGCGGCCCTGACCCTGCGCGCGCGTATCAATCGTCAATCTTTGAACAAAACAGGTGCCTGAGATGAAAATCGTCGCCCTTGAAACCCATATCGTTGCCGTACCGCCACCGCACATCGGTGGCATGTACTGGCTGTTCGTCAAGCTCAAGACTGATTGCGGCATCGAAGGCGTGGGCGAAATCTACGCCGCGACCTTCGGCCCCAAAGCCATGCTGCCGATCATCGAAGACGTGTTCGAACGCTACCTGCTCAACCACGACCCGCACCACATCGAGCGCTTTTTCCGCCAGGCCTATTCCAGCGGTTTCACCCAGCGCCCGGACTTGACCATGATGGGTGTGGTCAGCGGTTTGGAGATGGCCTGCTGGGACATCATCGGCAAAGCGGCGAACAAACCCGTTTATGAACTGTTGGGCGGCAAGGTCAACGAACGCCTGCGTTCCTACACCTACCTGTACCCGGTCAACAGCCAGGGTGAGTACGACTACGACGATCCGGACCTGGCTGCCGAGTGCGCCATCGAGAACATGAACAAAGGCTTCACCGCCGTGAAGTTCGACCCGGCCGGACCGTACACCGCGTACTCCGGGCACCAGATCTCCCTGGAAGTGCTGGAACGCTGCGAAACCTTCTGCCGCAAGATCCGCGAAGCGGTGGGCGACAAGTGCGACTTGCTGTTCGGCACCCACGGGCAAATGGTGCCGTCCTCGGCGATTCGCCTGGCCAAGCGCCTGGAGAAATACGATCCGCTGTGGTTCGAAGAGCCGGTGCCGCCGGGTCAGGAAGACGCGATGGCGCAAGTCGCGGCCAAGACCACTATCCCGATTGCCACCGGCGAACGGCTGACCACCAAGTACGAATTCTTCAAGCTGTTGCAGGCTGGCGGTGCGTCGATTTTGCAGATGAACGTGGCGCGCTGTGGCGGTCTGCTGGAAGCAAAGAAGATCGCGAGCATGGCCGAGGCCTATTACGCGCAAATTGCGCCGCACCTTTATAACGGGCCGATTGGCGCGGCGGCGAGTTTCCAGTTGGCGACCTGCACGCCGAACTTCCTGATCCAGGAAAGCATCATGACTTGGGGCGGTTTCCATGCCGAAGTCCTGACCAAGCCGTTGCAATGGGAGGACGGCTACATCATCCCGTCCACCGAGCCAGGCCTGGGGGTGGAGCTGAACATGGACGTGGTGCGCAAGCATTCGCCGTACACCGGCGAGCGTTTGCACCTGCAAATGGCGCCGACCCCGGCAGACGTCAAAGACACCTCGCCGGCCAGAGGCTGACGAGAGAGGGCGCAGTCCTCCCGTAGGAGCTGTCGAGTGCAACGAGGCTGCGATCTTTTGATTTTTTAAAAGCAAGATCAAAAGATCGCAGCCTCGTTGCACTCGACAGCTCCTACGGGGGGGAGGCGCGGGTTTTTTGTATAACGACTTACGCGGTAATCGTGCATGACATACGACTACATCATCGCTGGCGCAGGCGCCGCTGGCTGCATACTCGCCAACCGGCTCTCGGCGTCGGGGAAATACACGGTGTTGCTGCTGGAAGCGGGCGGCAAGGACAGTTCCTTGTGGTTCAAGATCCCGGTCGGCTTCGCCAAAATGTATTACAACCCGACCTTCAACTGGATGTACTACAGCCAGCCGCAAAAGCAGCTCAACAACCGGGAAATCTACGCCCCGCGCGGCAAGGTCCAGGGCGGTTCGGGCTCGATCAATGCGATGGTCTACGTCCGTGGCCAGGCCGATGACTTCGATGACTGGGCGGCCAACGGCAACGATGGCTGGGGCTTCAAGGACGTGCTGCCGTACTTCCGCAAACTGGAAAACCACCCGCTGGGCGACAGCGAATACCACGGTGGCAGCGGCCCGATCAGCATCACCCCGATGAAGGGCCAGACCCATCCGATCTGCGATGTGTTCCTCAAGGGTTGCGATGAACTCGGCTACCCCCACAGTGATGACTTCAACGGGCCGAAATTCGAAGGCTCGGGCATCTACGACGTCAACACCAAGGACGGTCAGCGCAGCTCCAGCAGCTTCGCGCATTTGCACCCGGCACTGAGCCGGCCGAACCTGAAGGTCGAGCATTACGCGTTGGTGGATCGGGTGTTGTTCGAGGGCGAGCGGGCGACCGGGATTTCCGTGACCCAGCATGGTGTGGTTCGGACCTTCACTGCGCGCAAGGAAGTGATCCTGTGTGCCGGAGCCGTGGACACGCCGAAGATTCTTCAACTGTCCGGCGTTGCGGACCAGGCGCTGCTGGCCAAGCATCAGATCCCGCTGGTCAAGCACCTGCCGGCGGTGGGGCAGAACCTGCAGGATCACCTGTGCGCCAGTTATTACTACAAGGCCAATATTCCGACGCTGAATGATCAGCTCAGTTCGTTGTTCGGTCAGTTCAAGCTTGGCCTCAAGTACCTGCTGACCCGCAAGGGTGCACTGGCGATGAGCGTCAACCAGGCCGGTGGCTTCTTCCGGGGTGATGAGACCCAGGCCAATCCGAACCTGCAACTGTATTTCAACCCGCTGTCGTACCAGATCCCGAAGAACAACAAGGCCAGCCTCAAGCCCGAGCCGTATTCAGGCTTCCTGCTGTGCTTCAACCCGTGCCGGCCGACCAGCCGCGGGCATATCGAGATCAAGTCGAAGAACCCACGGGAGGCGGCGCTGATCGACCCCAATTACCTCAGTACGCAAAAGGACATCGACGAGGTGATCCAGGGCAGTCGGCTGATGCGCAAAATCATGCAGGCGCCAGCGCTCAAGGGTATTACCGTGGCGGAAGTGCTGCCGGGGCCGGTGGTCGAAAGCGACGAGCAGATGTTGCAGTACTTCCGCGAGAACAGCGGTTCGATCTATCACCTGTGTGGTTCGTGCGCGATGGGCGCCGACGAACAGAAGTCGGTGGTCGACAAACGGCTCAAGGTCCATGGTCTTGACGGTTTGCGCATCGTTGATGCGTCGATTTTCCCCAATGTGACCAGCGGTAATACCCACGCTGCCGTGCTGATGGTGGCGGAGAAGGGCGCTGATCTGATCTTGCAGGACGCCTGATTTCAACTCGGGTTGTATCAAAAATGAATTTCCGCCCAGTAAGCCGCTCATACCTGTAGGTGGCGGATTTGAGCTGCGAAATCATTGGTGCAATCAGGGAGTGTCAGGTCATGAATCCAATAAACAGAGCGGGCGAGTCGCTTCCCGGCGGCTTGATTCTGGTGGTGGAGGACGACCCGCTGATTCTTGAGTTCCTCTGTGAAATTCTTCAGGAAGAAGGCTTTGTCGTGCAGCCGCAAACCAGTGCCGACGCCGCCGCGCAATACCTGGAACACCATGCGAACGAGGTCCGGCTGTTGCTGACCGACATCACCATGCCCGGCAAGCGCAATGGCGCCGACCTGGCCAATGAGTTCGGTGATCGCTGGCCGGACAAGCCGATCATGATCATGTCCGGCTTCGAAACCCCGGAGAGCTCCGGGGTGCGGCACGAGGTTTCGTTTATCAAGAAGCCTTGGGCGCTGGGGCAACTACTGGATTGCGTAGAAGGCGCCCTGAAATCCCACCGCCCCCTGTAGGCGCCGCCGAAGGCAAGGTCACCAACAATCAATGTAGGAGCTGCCGAAGGCTGCGATCTTTTGATCTTGATCTTCAGCGACCTCGAAAAAGATCAAGATCAAAAGATCGCAGCCTTCGGCAGCTCCTACGTCGATTGCGGGCGATTGGTGGTGTTGCGTCGATTGCGGGCACCCAGTGGTGTTACATCTGTTGCGGGCGATCGGTGGTGTTGCGTCGATTGCGGGCGGTCAGTGGTGTTGCATCTGTTGCGGGCGACCCGTGGTGTTACGTCGATTGCGGGCGACCCGTGGTGTTGCGTCTGTTGCGGGCGATCGGTGGTGTTGCGTCGATTGCGGGCGATCAGTGGTGTTGCATCTGTTGCGGGCGATCGGTGGTGTTACGTCGATTGTGGGCGATCAGTTGTGTTGCATCTGTTGCGGGCGCCCCGTGGTGTTGCGTCGATTGCGGGCGATCAGTGGTGTTGCATCTGTTGCGGGCGATCGGTGGTGTTGCGTCGATCGTGGGCAACCAGTGGTGTTACATTGCCCGCCCGGCCCTTGCGATAGGAAGCTGTCCCTTGCCTGCTCAACCCTGCGTTTTCAATACGCCATACCGCGCCTTTCTGTTCGACATGGACGGCACCGTCCTCAACTCCATCGCCGCCGCCGAGCGGATCTGGACGGCTTGGGCCGTGCGCCATGGTGTCGATGTCGCGACGTTCCTGCCAACCATCCACGGTGCTCGCGCCATCGACACGGTCAATCGCCAGGCATTGCCTGGCGTCGATGCCGAAGCTGAAGCCGCGTTTATTACCGAGGCGGAAATCGAAGACGTGGAGGGGATTGTCGAGGTGGCGGGCGCGGCGGGTTTTCTGAACACGCTGCCGGCGGATCAGTGGGCGATTGTCACCTCGGCGCCAAGGGCATTGGCGCTGCGGCGGATGGCGGCGGCGGGGATTCCCGAGCCCGGGGTGATGGTCACGGCCGAAGACGTGAAGGCCGGTAAACCTGATCCCGCCGGTTATCGACTGGCTGCGCAGCGGTTAGGCGTGGATGTCACCGAATGCCTGATTTTCGAAGACGCCACGGTGGGGATTCAAGCGGCCGAAGCAGCCGGTGCCGACTTGCTGGTCATCACCTCGACCCACGATCACCCGCTCCAGACCCCGCACGCGACCTTGGTTGATTACACCTCGGTCGAAGTCCGCACGAACGCCGATGGCCGGATTCACCTGTATTACTCATAAGCACCACCAACCCCTTGTGGGAGCGGGCTTGCTCGCGAAGGCGTCCTTTCAGGAGACATTATTTCGATTGGCACACCGCTTTCGCGAGCAAGCCTGCTCACATTTGATTGATGTTGTAAGTGATGTCAGTACACGCCTGGAATCAACCGCCAACTCCTGCTGCAATACGCCTCGTATTCACTGCCAAACTGCGCCCGCAGCAGTGCTTCTTCGGAGTGAATCCGGGCAATCAGCGGGATTAGCGTCACTGCCGCCAGCAACAAACCAACCACTGAACGAAACGCCAGCGCCCAACCCACGGCGTTGATCCGCAGCCCCAGATAACTGGGGTTGCGCAACGTGCGGTAAATCCCTTCAGTCACCAGCCGATGCCCTGGCTGAATCGCCACCAATCCGCTGAACCGTTTGCCCAGCACAAACACCGGCCACATCCGCAGCACACCGCCAATGATGAACAACAGCGCACCCCACCAGCGCAGCGCCTCGCCACCCAACGTCCAGAAGTCGATACGGTCGGTGTAGGCCGGCAGAAACCCGCTGACCACGCCAATCACCGCGAACGCCGGGATCACCCAGCGATTGTCCCGGTCTTCCCGTTCGCCGGAACTCAAATTGACCTCGGTAAACAGCGAAGCCACCGCCATCACCACAGTGGCCAGCGCGATCGCCACCAGTGCCCCATGAGAAAAGAACGCGAAAAACCCGCCCAACCCCCCTATCGCCAGGCCGATGTAGGCGAGGGTGGAAACGATGGCGAAAAACGCCAGTTTGGGCGAGATGTTCATGACAACCTCCACAGAACCTACATCCAGTGTAGGAGCTGCCGCAGGCTGCGATCTTTTGATCTTGATCTTCAGCGGCCTCGAAAAAGATCAAGATCAAAAGATCGCAGCCTTCGGCAGCTCCTACGGGGTCATGTCTGATCTTGCGTTGCGGCGGATGACTTGGGGCGGCTGGCCGAACGCGCGCAGAAATGCTTCGCGCATCCGCCGCCGGTCGCTGAAGCCGGTTTCCTCGGCAATCTGGTCCAGCGTCAGCCGCCCCCGTTCCAGCCGCTGCCGCGCCGCTTCCAGGCGCAGATTCTCGATCGCCTTGGCCGGCGATTGCCCGGTCTCGGCGCGAAACGCCCGGCTGAACTGCCGTGGACTCAGCCGCGCGACTTCCGCCAATTGTTCCACCGACAGCGTCGACGTCAGGTTTTCCCGTGCGTAACCCAGCACCGTCTGGATGCGGTCGGATTTCGGCTCCAGTTCCAGCAACGCCGAATGCTGCGACTGACCCCCCGCACGGCGGTGGTACATCACCAGTTTCTGCGCCACGGCTCGGGCCAGCTCGGCGCCGTGGTCCTTTTCGACCATCGCCAGCGCCAGGTCGATACCGGCGGTCATGCCCGCCGAGGTCCAGATCGAACCGTCGACCACAAAGATCCGGTCCTCTTCGACCTTGATCGCCGGGAACCGCGCTTGCAGCTCCCGGGCGTAGGCCCAGTGGGTGGTGGCGCGCCGACCGTCGAGCAAACCGGCCTGGGCCAATACAAAGGCGCCGGAACAGATCGAGGCCGTGCGCCGTGCGGTGTTAACGCTGTTGCGCAGGTACGCCAGCACGGCGGCGGGTGCCTGTTCGAGGATGGCATCGCCACCGACCACGATCACCGTATCGAACACCCGCTCATCAAACGCCTCAGTGCCGACGCTTAAACCGCCGGAAGCGCATAACGTGCGGCCATCCTCGGACAACACGCTGACTTCATACAGGGTTTCGCCAGCACTGTAATTGGCGTACTCGAACACTGGCATCGCCGCCAGCGCCATGGACTGGAATCGCTCGAACACCACAAATGCCACGGAAGTCATCGTCAGGTCCTCAAAAAGGTCATGTCCTAAAAACGTAGGTTAAACGTCATTTGAGACTTGTGTCAGTCCCTTTATAACTGTTCACACCCGGCGAGCTTATCGCCTCACTGTGAAGGACATTCGATATGGCACTCTCCTCCAAAGGCACGGCCCTGATCACAGGCGCTTCTTCCGGCATCGGCGCGGTCTATGCCGACCGTCTCGCCCGCCAAGGCTACGACCTGATCCTGGTCGCCCGCAGCCAAAGCAAATTGCACACCTTGGCCAATCACTTGAGCAATGAAACCGGGCGCGCCGTGGAAGTGGCCGCCGCCGACCTGAAGGACAAGGCCGACCTGTTGCGAGTCGAAACCATCCTGCGTAACGACGCCAGCATCACTCTGCTGGTCAACAATGCCGGGGTCGGCGGGGTTATGCCGCTGCTGGGCAGCCCGGTGGATGACATGGAAGAGATGATCAGCCTCAACGTCACCGCGCTGATGCGTCTGGCCTACGCAGCGGTGCCGGGGTTTGTCGCTCGGGGCACCGGGACTGTGATCAACATTGCCTCGGTCGTCGCCATCGCCCCGCAAATGCTCAACGGTGTGTACGGCGCGACCAAGGCCTTTGTGTTGGCTTTGAGCCAGTCCATGCAGCACGAACTGGCCGACAAAGGCGTGCGCATCCAGGCCGTGTTGCCTGGGGCCACGGCCACCGACTTCTGGAGCGAGGCCGGCAACCCGGTGGAAAACCTGCCGAAAGAAATCGTGATGTCGGCCCAGGACATGGTCGATGCGGCGCTGGCAGGCTTGGCAAAGGGCGAAGTGGTGACCATTCCGAGCCTGCACGAAGGCGAAAAATGGGACGCTTACGAAACCCGGCGTCTGGAGCTGTCCGGGCTGTTCGGCCACTCCGCCGCCGCACCGCGTTATCGCTGAAACCGTGGCGGCGGGGCAGGGTGAACTAAGCTTGGATAAAGCACGTTCACCACTTCATCCCTGACGGGGCGAGCGAGTTCGACCTGTCAGGGGTGGCGCAAGGAACTCCGCAATGCTGCACATCCGAACCCCGCTGATTCTGCATCCGGGCCTGTCCACCCCGACCCGGCGAATCTGGCTCAAGCTGGAAAACCTGCAACCCAGCGGTTCGTTCAAACTGCGCGGCATGGGGCTGTTGTGCAGCCAGGCTGCCGCCCAGGGTAAACGCAAAGTGGTCTGTCCCTCCGGGGGTAACGCCGGGTTCGCCACGGCTGTTGCCGCTGCCAGTCTGGGCCTGAAAGCCTGCATCGTCGTCCCCAACACCACCCCTGAAAGCACCCGCATCCGGATCAGCAAAACCGGGGCCGAGGTGATCGTTCACGGCAAGGTCTGGGACGAAGCCAACCAACGGGCCAAGGAACTCGCCCGAGGCGCGCACACTGAGTACGTACCCGCCTTCGATCACCCGGTGCTCTGGGAAGGACATAGCACAACGATCGATGAAATCCTCGAGGATTGCCCTGAGGCTGACGTGATCGTGACGTCGGTCGGCGGCGGTGGTTTGCTGGCGGGGATTCTCACCGGGCTGATTCGCCACCAGCGCATGGACTGCCGGATCGTCGCCTGCGAAACCGAAGGTGCGGCGTCGTTTGCGGCGGCGATGCAGGCGGGCCACCCCGTCAGGTTGGCGCGGATCAGCACCGTCGCCACATCCCTCGGCGCGACCCAAGTGGCCGCCTGGCCGGTCGAGCACCTGAGGGATTTCCCCCACGAGTGCGTGGTGCTCAGCGACGACGAAGCGATCATGGGCGTAGTCCGCTACGCCAGCGATTTGCGCCAGTTGGTCGAGCCGGCGTGCGGGGTATCACTGGCGGTCGCGTATCTGGATCACCCGGCGATTGCCGAGGCGCATGACGTGGTGATCATTGTTTGTGGCGGGGTCAGTATCACCGCGCAATTGGTGGCGGGCTGGGCGCGCACCTCAGTCGGCACAGAAAGACGACCGGGCTAAACAAACCAGCCCAATCCCCTGTGGGAGCGGGCTTGCTCGCGAAAGCGGTGTGTCAGTTAATGAAGAAGTTGATTGACCCAACGCCTTCGCGAGCAAGCCCGCTCCCACCGGTTTCGCGTTCTGACTTTTCAGCCCTGATCCTCAACCGTTAAAGGTTGCAAACCGGACTCCCGGGCCCGGGCTATCGGTTCGTCGCCGCCGGCCCGCTCCAGCAACGGGTAGGCGAGGGCCGCAATGTGGTGATGCACCCGGCGGTAATCACGCAGCAGTCGCTGAAAGATGTCGCCGGACTCGGCCCAGGTGTTTTTGTCCTCCCGCAATTGGCGAAAGTGCTCGCGGCTGGCGCTGGCTTCGAGCCTTCTGACGGTCTCTTTGCGCTCGACCAGTTGGTGTGCGGTGGCGATGTCTTCGCGCAGGAACACAGTGATCGCCAGGCTCAGGCTTTCCAGCAATGCTTCGTGCAGCGGCGCGATGTTACGTAGCTCGAACACCGAAAAGTGCTCGCCACGGCGCAAGCGGCGCATGGCCAGTTGCGTGAGACTGCTGCAAAGAATGTCCGCCGCGTGTTCGAGGTTGATCACGAAGGTGAGAATTTCCTGGGCGCGATCGGCATCGCTGTCGCTGATGCCTTCCTGGCCGATGTCCGCCAGGTAGGCGCGAATTGCCGCGCTGAGCAGGTCCAGGGATTGATCGATGCGCCGCACTTCATCGGCACAGACCGGCGCCGAGGTGTGGAACAGCGCCAGCGTGCGTTCGAGCATGGCCGAGAGCATATCGGCGATGCGCAGCGCTTCGCGGACGGCGTTGGACAGGCCAATGTTGGCCACTTCCAGGCCTGCTTCGTCGAGGTAACGCGGCATGCCCGGATCGACATCCCGAACCGGCTCCGGCAGCAGGCGCGTCAGCAGCTTGGCCATCGGCTCGGTGAAACCGATGAACACCAAGGCCAGCAGCAGGTTGAAACCGGTGTGCAGGTAAACCACCAGTGCTGCGGGATTGAAATTCAACGATGCCAGCCATCCGGCTAACGGCAACACCACCGCTGCGCCGAGCGCCCGCACCAGCAGATTGCCCAGAGGCAAGCGTCGGCCGACGTTCGATCCGGCATTGATCACCGACGGTAAGGCGCCGCCAATGTTCACGCCGAGGACCAAGGCGACGATGGTGGTGGCCGAGAGCATGCCGGTCGCGGCGAGAGACACAATCAGCAGCACCACCGCGACGCTGGAATGGCACAGCCAAGTGAGGATCAGCGCCACCAGCAGCGCAATCAGCAAGTCGCCGTCGAGGCTTTGCATGATCAGTTGGAACACGGGCGTGCCTTCGACTTCGGCCAGGGTCGAACCGAGCATGTGCAGGGCCATCAGCATCAACCCGAGGCCAATCAGCGCGCAGCCGACGCTTTCGAAACGCGAGTCATCCCGCGCCCGAAAGACAATCAATCCGGTCAGTAAAACCATGGGCGTAAGGATCGAAATATCCGCGCTGAGCAACTGCACCACCAGGGTCGAACCGATGTTGGCGCCGAGCATCACCGCCAGCGCCGGGGCCAGGCCCAGGGTGCCGGCGGCGGTGAACGAGGTGGCCATCAGGCTGACGGCGGTGCTGCTCTGCAAGATGCCGGTGATGCCGATACCCGCCAGCAAGGCCAGCCAACGGTTGTTCAGGTGCTGGCCCATCCAGTGGCGCAGTGGCGTGCCGAAGCCGCGCAACAACGCCGAAGAAATCATGTGCGTGCCCCACAGCAACAGTGCAATGGCGCCTGCGAGGTTGATCAGTAGAGTCGTTCCCGACATGAGAACTCTCCTTTATTCCGTGGTGCGTTGATCGATGGCCCGAGAGCCAGATTGCTATGCCTGATCAACACCCCGTAGGAGCTGCCGAAGGCTGCGATCTTTTGATCTTGATCTTAAAAAACAAGATCAAAAGATCGCAGCCTTCGGCAGCTCCTACGGGGGCCGGGTTGTCAGGTCCGGTCCCGGTTCAGTGCTTTAGAACCACTGCTTGAAGCGGCGGATGTAGATCGTCTTCATGGTCTGCGCGACCACGCAGTAGCTGAGCAATGTGCCCACCAGCCAAGGGAAGTATTCCCATGGCAACGGCACCAGACCGACCATTGCCCCCAGCGGCGAGAACGGAATGTAGATGCCCAGGCCAATCACCAGACCCGTCGCCAGGATCACCGGCAATGCGGCGGTGCTCTGGAAGAACGGAATCTTGCGGGTGCGCAGCATGTGCACCACCAGCGTCTGCGACAGCAACCCTTCAATAAACCAGCCGGACTGGAACAGGCTCTGCATTTCCACGCTGTTGGCGGCGAACACGTACCACATCAGGGCAAACGTGGTGATGTCGAAGATCGACGAGGTCGGCCCGATCCACAGCATGAAACGGCCGATGTTCTTTGCGTCCCATTTGCGTGGTTTGCGCAGGTATTCCTTGTCCATCTTGTCCCATGGCAAGGCCAACTGAGAGAGGTCGTACATGAGGTTTTGCAGCAGCAAGTGGATCGACAGCATAGGCAGAAACGGGATGAACGCACTCGCCACCAGCACCGAGAACACGTTGCCGAAGTTGGAGCTGGCCGTCATGTTCAGGTACTTCATGATATTGCCGAAGGTTTCGCGGCCCTTGAGCACGCCTTCTTCGAGCACCATCAGGCTCTTTTCCAGGAGGATGATGTCCGCCGATTCCTTGGCGATGTCAGTGCCGCTGTCCACCGAAATCCCGACGTCGGCATCGCGCAGCGCCGGGGCGTCGTTGATGCCGTCGCCAAGGAAACCCACGGTGTGACCGTTCGCTTGCAGGGCCTTGAGCACCCGGGACTTTTGCAGCGGGGTCAGCTTGGCAAACACCGTGCGTTCTTCCACCCGCAACTTGAGGGTGGTGTCATCCATCTGCTCGATGTCCTGGCCGAGCAGCGGCGTGCCCGGATCGAGCCCGACTTCGCGGCAGATCTTGCAGGTGACCACGGCGTTGTCGCCGGTCAGCACCTTGACTGTCACGCCCATGTCCCGCAGTGCGGCGATGGCCGGGCCGGCGGTTTCCTTGGGTGGATCGAGGAACGTCAGGAAGCCGCGAATCACCAGCTCGCGTTCATCGGCGGTGCTGTACTGGTTTTTGCTCTGGGCTTGCGGGATCTCGCGGGTGGCGACCACCAGCACGCGGAAACCGTCCTCGTTGTACTCGTTGGCCAGGGCCAGCAAGTCGTTGCGGCGCTGTGTATCCAGCGCGATCACCTGGCCGTTTTCATTGATATGGCTGGCGATGCCGAGCATTTCCTCGACCGCGCCTTTGCACACCATCAAGTGATCGTCGCGGCTGTCCTTGACGATGATCGACAGGCGTCGACGGATGAAATCGAACGGCAACTCATCGACCTTGCTGTAAGCAAAGGGCACCCGAAACTTTGGATTCGCGTTGGCGAATTGCACCACCGCCTGGTCCATCAGATTCTTCAGGCCACTTTGGTGATGGCTGTTGAGCCACGCCAGTTCGAGAATCGAATCGTCGCGCCGGCCGTGGCTGTCGACGTGGTGCTCGAGAATGATCTTGTCCTGGGTCAGGGTGCCGGTCTTGTCGGTGCACAGTACGTCCATCGAGCCGAAGTTCTGGATCGCGTTGAGGCGCTTGACCACCACTTTGCGCCTGGCCATGGCCATCGCGCCTTTGGCCAGGTTCGCGCTGACGATCATCGGCAGCATTTCCGGGGTCAGGCCGACCGCGACCGCCAGGGCAAACAGAAACGCATCACCCCAGTCGCCCTTGGAGAAGCCATTGAGCAGGAACACGATCGGCACCATCACCAGCATGAAGCGGATCAGCAGCCAGCTAACACTGTTGACCCCACGGTCGAACGCGGTTTGCACCCGCGAGCCGACGATGGCTTTAGCCAGGGAGCCGAAGTAGGTCCGCGAACCGGTGGCGACCACCACGGCTTTGGCGGTGCCGCTGACCACGTTGGTGCCCATGAAGCAGATGTTCGGCAGGTCCAGCAGGTTCGACTGATCGGCCGCCGTGCTGGTGGCCGACTTCTGCGCCACGTTGCCCAAGGTGTCGTACTTCTCGACCGGCAAGGCTTCGCCGGTCAGTACAGCCTGGCTGATAAACAGGTCGCGGGATTCGATCAGGCGGATGTCGGCCGGGATTATGTCGCCGGCGCTCAACTGCACGATGTCACCGGTTACCAGTTCACGCATCGGCACTTCGCGCAGCGCCGATTTACCGTCCTTGTGCTCGCGGCGCAGCACGGTGGCGGTGGTGCGCACCATGGCTTTCAAGGCTTCGGCGGACTTGGCCGAGCGGTATTCCTGCCAGAACCGCAGCAGGCTGCTGAGGCTGACCATGGTCATGATAATGATGACTTTGGTCAGGTCGGCGTCATCCGCTTCGCCGTTGCGGATCGGCAGCCAATAGTCAGTAAAGAAACTGATGCCGGCCAGGATCAGCAGCACGTAGATAAACGGGTTGTTCAGGGCTTTGAGCAGTTGGAGGAGGGCGTGCGGCGGCTTGTCGTGGGCCACTTCGTTGTAGCCGCCACGGGCGAGGCGGCCCTGGGCTTCGAGTTCGGTCAAGCCGTCCGTGGTGGCGTTGAGGTTGGTCAGCGTTGTGGCCAGGCCGTTTTGCGCTTCCCGGGCGGCGCGCATCGACAGCTTGGCGTTGTCGTTGCTGGCGCCGTGGGTGGTTTTCTTTGCGGTTTTTACAAGGGTCATGGCTGTGCTCCTGCCGCAGGCTTGCGGCACGACACACAGGCACTTCAGCTAATTAAAGACGAGCGCACGTATGTCGAGCCGCAAATAAGCGATCGATTCTGATAGTTGCGTTTTTTATTTAATGTCCGCTGGCCGTCGATTAAAAAGTGACGGGCAGCGAACCGTCTACTGGCTTCGTCCATAACTAACTCCACTATTTGAAAGGCAATAATAAGTTGCCGAATTCCTATATAAGGAAAACGTCAGGGAAGGACTTTTTAAGTACCTTCAGATCAGTTGAAAGTGCGGGCCCCGAGGTACAGGCCAAGCATCAGGCTGGCCTGTTGGAACAGGCGCGCGATGCGCCGACTCGGTGGGTCCTGGCTATCGTCCATGCTCCAGCGTTGCTGAAGCCGACCCGTCATCGGGCAGACGCGCCAGTTGGCACGCAGGTGGGCCCTGGCAGGCGAGGATTGGCTGGAAAACGGCGCGCGGGCCTGGGCCATATCGAGACGCTCGCGGCAGAGCTTGACCCGCATGGTCGAGGCAAATGCGCGGACGCCGGGCATTACAGTGGATTTGAAGTTCATAACATACCTCTGGACCGGACTGACGCCGGCGAGGCAAGTTACGGTGGAGCATCAAGCTCTAGCGCAGCTTACCCGACGATAAGTCGAGTCCCGTCATGTTCTGGGTTATGTGCCAGATCCTGCGAATTCGCAGTCACCCGACAGCGACTAGATACTGTGTCCATTGTCTTCTTTAGTGAGTTGAAAAAAGGCCTGTGAAACCGGCCCGGGCAATTTACTCAGGCAGGTAGGTGAAGTCAACCGCGAATATCCGATTAAACTTCAATTGAATGGGAAAATGCCGGATTCGATTATTGAAGTTAGAACGTGTTCAGCT